>CAVJBW010000072.1:1754-7347 GCA_963647625.1 Lachnospiraceae bacterium | reverse complement strand
AATAAAAACCTTTTTTATAGAGTAAAAAACCACTCAAGCCTTGAGTGGTTTTTTTGCTTTTATAGAACTTTTATTTATGATATCGGTATCTCGTTTCATCTTCTTTTGCTAGATTCAAGAGCTTGTCAGATACCATAGCTCCATATTGATCCCTTAGCTCTAAAGCCTTTGCCTCAGATAGATTCTCACTATTTGTCACAATCTGAGCTGGAGCTGCAAAGCAGGTAACGGTGGCATCGGAGTCAAAGTAGGTAGAAGAGACATAATCCCTTGATGTATTTACTGCTAAGGAGCCTAGCGTAATCTTTTCAAAGTTCACTACTAGTTTTTCTCCGCTCATATTGAGCTTTGCATCTACTTGCGTAATGATTCCTGGTACCCATAAGGAAAATTGTCCTTCGTATTCCTCGTCATTATAGGCCTGAAAATGTTCTAAGAATGTTTGATTGAGATTACGCTTTAAGCTATCATCATAGGACATATCTAGGGTGTATTTTTTATTTTCCCCATAACCATTTTGATCCTTATAGGTGATTTCTAGATAAAAAGTCTCTACCTCATCATAATCAGCATCTTCTAGGTTGATGGGATTTTCCACATCATAGTAGAACGTGTACTTGTACATACTTTCTTCGTCCTTGTGGGAGTAATACTGATTGATCTGGCCATCGGATGATTCTACGCACTTTTCTAGCACTGCTGAATCAATGACTGCATTGTACTGATCTTTAAATTGACCATCATAGCTCTCATCAAGACCACTTAGGACCTGTTTCATTTCAGTTTCCGTAAGAAATTCATCATGTTCTTGAAAATAAGGAGAGTTCTCCTCATCAATCACTGATTCTTCCATGGAGCAATAAATATTTGCCGTAGAGTCAAAATAAGCCGATGAAACATAGTCTGTATTACTATTGATTCTCTTACCATTACAGTAGATACTCTCCACCGTAAAAGATAGGCGTTCGCCTCCATCCATATTGAGCTTGATATAGGTCTTATTTAACTTGCCATCTAAAGTTACCTGAAAGCTGGTATTGTAGGAATTGTCATTTGCTCGAACAAAATGCTCTTTTAAAAAGCTAGCATTTCGATTGTTACTTCCATTCCAGGATAAATCATACTTTTGTGCGCTTTCCTTGGCAAAGCCATTTTGGCCATTGTAATGATATTCAAAGTAGAGGGTATTGACCGCATCCTTGTCCATCTCTTTACTGTTGCAAGGATTGTCCACTTTTATATTGAAAGTGTAAGTATATGTACCAGCTGATGAATCTAGATCTTGGTCCCCATATGCCTCAGTTGACAGTCCGGTAAATACCACAACTACCAATGCCAGTAGGGCAATCATGGATTTTGCTTTTTTCATGCTTTACTTTCCTTTCATATAAACATCATAAGCGATAAATTCCCTATTTAATGACTTCATATCTACTGCAGCGCCTTCTTTTACCATATTGTCCGTACGGCTTGCATATAGATACATTCTGTTATCTACAATATGTGTGCCATCATCCTTGGTCTTAATGGCGCCTTCGTTTAGGTTGACGCGATTGCCATCGGTATCAAAGATATGCTCCCATTTGTTGGAATCGTCATTAATCATGCCATAGTCCTGACAAGCGAGTCCAAGCTTGGCAATAGGATATAGCGTCTCATCTGTCTTCGTGGTGGTGTAATAGAGATAAATCTTCTTTCCACCTGTACCGGTATTTAAGGATACTGCCTGGCTTTCCTCATTCTCTCCAGAGATGGTATATTCATCTATAGCGCTCTTGTACTTGATTCCATCTACCTTAATGGTTTTTTCATGAGGCTTTCCAACGGTAAGAAGAATATCTCTTACTGCATATTTTGCCACACCTTTTTTCACCTCTGATGCTAGCAAGGTATACCGAGAATAGCCAATATAGATATATTCTCCTCCCGTGCCTCGATTGATATCCAGATCCACGCATATGTTACATCCAAGTCCTAATAGGTTGGCCTGGGCTTCTTTTTTTGTCTTTCCATGACCTACATAGATTGCTCCCATCATGGTCGCGGTATCTTCATAGCTCATGTGAATATAATTCGTGCACTTGGTATCCCCATAAAGAGTTGCCTTCTTGGCCTCTCTCTTGATTTCAGAGCCTTCCTTAATCTGGGAAACATCCACACTGTCCGTGGCCATAACGGTAGCATTTTCTCCATCGAAGACCTGATTACTTACGCTGATGGAGGTAAGCGGCATTCCTGGGTTGGCCCCAGCCGATGTGGTGTAATAGAGATAATAAGACCCCTGGGAATCATAGACCATATCTCCCGCCTTCGTATAGCTTACTCCTCCTACCTGAATCGTGGATGGTGCCTTCGTATTGTCTGTTATATATTTGATGATGCCGGTGATCGCCTTGGACTGGGAACTAGTTCTAGAAATTCCAATATAAGAAACCGTATCTGGCGCGGTCGCTGCAGCATTTGCCTGGAAGGTTTTGCTACGATCTACGGATAGATTGGCTTCTATAATTTCGTCTGTGCATTGGCCTAATAGGCTTTGTACGCAATAGTCACTACCACTGGCATTGATCTTATTTTTTGTGGAGTCATCGGTATCAGCAAGCTGCTTTGAGGCTACCTTCGAAAAGGAATAAGTAGAAACCGTAATAGAAGAGATATACTTCTTCTCCACCGGTGTCTCTTGCTTTACATAAATATAGACCTCAGTGAGATTCTTACCGCTTTGAATATACTCTGACGATGTAGTCTTATAACCAAGATTGTGTGGACTAGTCCGGTTCGGCGTCTTAAAGTCCTGAATGCTGACATAACCTTCTGGGGCAGAATCCTTAGAAGTTACCACAATATCATCTACGCTAAGGGGCTCCTTTCCTTTTGTTGGGCCTAAGACATAAAGCCCCTTGCCTCGAGAGTCGCTAGAGGACCAGTCTACCTGTTCATAATCTTCTGGTGTCAGATTGGCCGTGGGAGATTCTTGCACGAGAAGGCCTGTATTATCTCCACTGGTAATGGCAAACTGGTAGGAATGGGTATCGTAAATTCCCCTTAGATAACTATCCTTAGAGCTACTAGTATCAATGAGTTTTGGAAGCTCAAACAGGACATCGCATACGGCATAAACCCCTGAGGTCGTAGAACCTAAAAGTGCCGGCACCGAATCATTATTTGGTGCTGAGGTATATGAGCGAATGCCATAGATTGCCCGGTAAGGATTGTGGGTAGTGGTATAACAGATATAGGTGTCCACATTGTCCGAAGTATAGTCATGCTTTACCTGCACTCCTCCATAGCCCATACCTGTCGTATAGTATTTGAGCTTTGCTGCCTGAGTCAGACTTAGGTCAAACTTTTTAAGGTGCATGGCCTTGATATAGTCATCTGCAGAATTGCCCAACTTACCCTCTGGATTTCCTGCTACTAGAAGGATGCCAGAGATATATTCCTCCCCCTCGGTATAGGAAACCGATGGTTTGAAATAGAGATACATGCCCTTGTCATTCCAATGTTCGTAGGTCTGCGATGCATGGTCCTGAGATAAAGATTTACTCACTTCGCTACCTACATTAAAATTAAAGGCATTTCCTCCGCAAAAGAGGTTGATTGGTTCATAACCTTCTGGCATATCATCTAGGCTATTTTTCACCACAATATCTGCTAGAATCGGCGTTCCTGCCGAGCTATAGGAAGTATAATAAAGAGTATCCCCTGTAATCGTGGAACCACAAGATGTATATGACGCACTACCAAAGTTAAAGGCCTCTGTGGTATTTCTAGCAGAAATACGAATATCCGTAATGGCATCGTCTGGATTGGTGGTTGTGGTATAACCCAAGTAGGTATACTTCTTATCCGAAGCAGCGACTGGGGTCAGATTCACATCTAGAATATGATATCCTGATTTTTTCAAAGCTGCCTTGGCAGCTGTCTCTGATTCTTCTACAGATAGAGTTAGCTTGGACAGATAGGTCTTTTTTTGAGTCTTATCTGTTGTAGCAGTGCTTTCGTCTGTTCCCTGCTCCGTTCCTTCATTGATTGTTTTTGTTGTACTCTTACAAAACATATAGATCGAAGTAGAATCTGACTTAGAGTTGGCATTTAAGTTGGCCGCTGATACTTCTCCAAAGCACTTTACTGGTTCATAGCCAGTAGGCGTTGTATTGTCATCGTACTGAACGCTAATCAAATCATTGATTTCCGTAGAGCAGATTGGATCACCTACATACTGACTCTTGGTGGTATATAGGGCATTCCACCTTCTAGCATTTGCCCCATTGATATTGGCCGGATTGCTACCTTGATTGACCACATCATATCTAACATAACGATTTTGGGACATGTCAAACATCACCGTAGGAATTTCCGTAAATTCTTCGGCGTCATCATCCGTTAGTAAATCCCAGATATATTTCACCAATAAGGCAACTAGGATAACTACCATAGCAATCAAAGCAACGTAGTTCAATACCACAAAGGCACAGCCTAGGATTCCAAAGATCGAGCCTAGAGCCCCCGTTCCAATAAATGCACAGCAGGTCGCCCATATACTGAGGCTTGCCACTTCTCCATAGATAGCAAAGGCTCCAAAGTAACAGATTGCCGTGGTTGCTAAGGATGTGACGCAATAGCCAATGGTAATAACCGCAGTAGCAATTTCCAGCTTGGACATCGCTTCTGAGAGGAAATTGTCCACATCATCTGGATTGGTAAGGGTATTGTAGATCTGACCTGCACTATTTGCCCTATACGCATCTGAGGTTACTGCGACCTTTTGTTTATATACGGTCTGGTCCGTTCCTGTCCAGATTGAAAGGCTATCGGCACCAGTATTTTCTTTGATTTCTTTTTGGATTTCGCTGACCTGAGTGGTAGCTTTTTCCACGAGACCGCTTTCATTAATCAGACTAATGGCAGTCATAGCCACTCCATTTAGTCTCATAGAAGCTACCTGTCCATCGGTTAGACTATCTACGAGAGGATAGAGCTTTCTTAAGTTTTCCGTATTGTCATAGGAGGCATCCCCTAGAGATACGATATAATCTCCTAGCTTGGTATCCTCATCATAGTTATATTGATTCAGAATATTATATGCCAGTAAAAAGCCGGTATCTCCATCTTGGCTTTCAATCTCGCCACCAGTGGACATATCTTCTACCGTCTCCTCATCCATCTGAGTCTCGCTTTCGGCATCACTTTCTACTTGTGCAATCTCATCATGATTTTTCTCATATCTTTTCTTGGCATCATGAAAGCTGCTAGAAAAGGTCTGCAAGCTCTCTACTAACTCACTTGCTAGAATCTTATATTGAACATCTAGCATCTTGTTGTTGTCTTCTTCTTGCAGCTGCTTTGTGACACTTGAGCTCGCTAGTCTGCTTGCCCAGTTATCCTCCCCATAATCCGCAACGCCAGAACTTAAGGCATTACAAAAAGCAGCAACCAAGGAAGAGCTTGACTGAGATAGGATTTTTTTCACGAAATCTACCGTGCAATTACCACTTACTAGGTAATCACCTAGCTTTTCATTGTTTTGTTCATCAATATAATAGCAGTTGAGCACCTTATGGGCAGCAATCGCTGCCGGGCTCTTCTTTTG
>CAVJBW010000072.1:0-1744 GCA_963647625.1 Lachnospiraceae bacterium | reverse complement strand
TATCTGCGAATTCATCTACCGCATAGAAGATTTCATCGGGAAGAGTTCCGAGACGTTCTACTGCCTGTTGGGCAATATCTCCATAGGTATAGTCTTGATAACCGCTGTTCATTTGCAGCATGGAGATTCCGGTAATACCTTCCTGTGCATCCTCCGTAGTTTTGTAGCCTATGATATAGATGCCATTGTCCTTGACATCTCCCTCACTAGAGCGATTGATATTTTTTTCCACCGGAATATAACCGGCATCCTGGCATTTTTTCACAGCATCTTTTAGGCTGCTTCCTTCAAATACCTGAACCTCAGAGATGTATTTTGATCCATACTCTTTTACCTGGGCGAAGGTAGAACCGCAATTGGTAAATACAATTGCAAATGCTACAAGTAAAGAAATGGCGGCCGAAACAAATTTGTTAACTCTTCTTTTGTTCATCTGTTTTCGCTCCTTTCTTTTTCTTTACTACAATGCCCAAGGCTGCAACCACAATAATCAAAAGGATTCCTGCTAGGATATAGCCGACATTTCCTTTTCCAAAGATGGAAGCCTCCGCACGGATTTCATCGCTATCAACCTGGCTTTCTACCGTCTTGTCTAGGGAATATCCCTGGTCAAAGTGAATATAATTCTCATATTGGTATTTATCGATCCCTTTTATGATGAGCTGGGAGCCGGTATCCGTCGAGCATAGCCAGATGCCCGAATCTTCATACAGGCCTCCTGCGTAGAGATAAGCGGCAGATGCCATACCATCTTGCAGACATAAGTCGCTTTCTTTTTCCTGGCTGGTATTGTCTTTGACAATCAGCTTTCCAGAAACATTAACATCATACATACTGTCAACGTAGATGCCGCCGCCATATTGATCTGCGGTATTATACTGATAGTTTCCTCCAACCAAGAAGACCTTGTCTGCATCCACATATACTGCGCCCCCTTCGGTTGCGCTATGGTTCTCATACATCTGACAGTCATATAGGTAGGTACCTGCACTAGAATTGCAATAGATGGCTCCTCCTTCTTCCCTGGAAGAATTGGCATAGAAGAAAGAGTCTCTAATATTGCAAGTGCCATCATTCACATAGATCGCACCACCATCATCCTCTGCATAGTTTCCCTCAAAGGTAGCATTTTCAATATTTAAGGATGCCTCATCGCTATAGATGGCTCCGCCGCAGCATTCTCCCGAAGAATCATAGGTGCGGTTGCCATAAAAGCCAGCTCCATTCACCTCTAAGCTAGCTTTCTGACCACTAATGCTGATTGCACCACCTTCATCTGTAGAAACACAATTGCGCAGGGTGCCACCCTGAAGGGCAAGCTTTGCCTTGTCAGCGATGACAATTCCTCCACCTGCCTCTTCATTTGCACCATTTTGAATTGCTCCGCCTTGAAACAAGTCGGAAACTGTATATTCATCGCTTCTTGAATCCACGATTGTCATTTGTGAGTCCAAATAAAGTACAGCTCCGTTAGATCTTGGCCGAATCAGATTTCGATCAATACAATAGCCATTTAAATCTAGTGTTAAGTTTTCTTTTCCAGCATAATGCAAGGCACCGTCCAAAAATCCGTCGCCTTTTCCCAAGTTCCCCGACTCGTCTGCCGTCCAATCATCCTCAAGGGTTATGGTGACTTGACTTGTTTTGCCTAGTGAAACCGCCTGATTCCAGGCTTCTTCAAAGGAAGCATAGGACTTTGAAGTCTCCTGGGTGATTACTGTCGCCACCTGATCTTCCTTGGCAT
>CAVJBW010000071.1:2842-7422 GCA_963647625.1 Lachnospiraceae bacterium | reverse complement strand
TAGGAGGATGGGTGCGTTCGATTCGAAGTTCCAAAAAATTTGGATTTATTGTAATAAATGATGGAACTTACTTTCAGCCAGTTCAAGTGGTATATAGTGACGAACTAGCCAACTTTCAGGAGATTGAAAAGATTAATGTTGGAGCTGCACTGATTGTAAAGGGTACACTTGTTGCAACTCCAGATGCCAAGCAGCCATTTGAAATTCAGGCAAGTAGTGTGGAGATTGAAGGGGAATCCACCCCAGAATATCCTTTGCAGAAAAAGAGACATACTTTTGAGTATTTGCGAGGAATTTCTCATCTGCGACCAAGAACGAATACATTTGAAGCTGTTTTTCGAGTTCGCTCTGTTTTGGCCTATGGAATCCACAAATTTTTCCAGGAAAGAGACTTTGTCTATGTTCATACTCCAATCATTACCGCTAGTGATTGCGAAGGAGCCGGAGAAATGTTCCAGGTAACCACTCTTGATTTGAAGAATCTTCCAAAGGATAAAGAAGGACTAGTAGATTACAGCCAGGACTTCTTTGGAAAGGCTGCCAATCTGACGGTATCAGGCCAGCTCAATGGAGAGACCTATGCGATGGCATTTAAAAATATTTATACGTTTGGTCCTACCTTCCGAGCAGAAAATTCCAACACAACACGTCATGCAGCAGAATTTTGGATGGTAGAGCCAGAGATTGCCTTTGCTGACCTAGAAGATGATATGATGCTTGCAGAGGATATGCTAAAATATATCATTCGATTTGTTATGGAACAAGCACCAGAGGAAATAGAATTTTTCAATTCCTTCATTGACAAAGGTTTAAAAGAGCGTCTTAGCAACGTTGTTGAAAATGACTTTGCACGAATTACCTATACCGAGGCGGTAGAAATGCTAGAAAAGGTCAATGATAGATTTGAATATAAGGTTTCCTGGGGAAAAGATTTACAGACAGAGCACGAAAGATATCTTACAGAAGAAATCTTCAAGCGCCCAGTATTTGTTACCGATTATCCAAAGGAAATCAAGGCATTTTATATGAAGATGAATGAGGATAATAAGACGGTAGCAGCAGTAGACTGTCTCGTACCAGGCATTGGAGAAATCATTGGAGGATCTCAAAGAGAAGATGATTTAGAAAAATTAACCAGTCGTATGAAAGAGCTTGGACTAAAGGAAGAGGATTATGAGTTCTACCTAGATCTTCGCCGTTATGGTTCTGCTCGTCATGCAGGATTTGGACTGGGATTTGAACGCTGCGTCATGTATCTTACAGGAATGCAGAATATCAGGGATGTAATTCCATTCCCTAGAACGGTCAACAATTGTGAATTATAAATAAAAAAGGGGGAGTTGTATGTTACATTTGTATATTGGCGATGGAAAAGGCAAGACAACGGCTGCTATGGGGCTGGCACTGCGGGCAGCCGGAACTGGCTACGCTGTGGTGGTTGGACAATTCTTAAAGAATGGCTCTTCTGGAGAAATTAAGGCTTTGTCTGCTATGGACCAAGTAGAAGTCCTGTCTTATGCTGGGGTAGTCAAGTTTACTTTTCAAATGACAGAAGAAGAGTTAACTAGGGAGAAGGAACGCTATCCTCTATATCTTCGGTCTTTGGTTAGTATGGCGGTTCAAAAACGTGCCAAAGTGGTGGTTCTAGATGAAATCATTGATGCCATCAACGCCCAACTGCTTGAGCTAGATCAGGTCCTTGCAGCATTGGAAGACTTAGAGGATTGTGATGTGGTTATGACTGGAAGAAATCCAGAAGATTTGCTGGTAGAGAAGGCAGATTATGTCACAGAAATGAAAAAAATCAAGCATCCTTATGACAAAGGAATCGTGGCCAGAAAGGGAATTGAATATTAAAGTGTAAAAATTAGCACTCACCTGTTGACAGTGCTAACAGAAAGTGTTATTTTAACCATAGAAATCCGAATACAAAGGAGGAATATGGTATGAACATTCAAAAATTTACACAAAAATCAATCGAAGCCATGCAAGAATGTGAAAAACTTGCAGTGGAAAATGATCATCAGGAAATTGACCAAGAACATTTACTAGCTGCTCTCCTTAGTCAGGAAGGAGGCTTGTTGCCAAATCTTATTGACAAGATGCAAATAAGCTCTCAAGGATTACTACAAGATGTCAAGCATCTGCTAAGCAAAAGACCGAAGGTCTCAGGCGGACACAGCTATATTAGTCAGTCTTTGAATAAGGTCTTGATTTGTGCAGAGGATGAGGCAAAGAAAATGGGTGACTCTTACGTATCGGTAGAGCATTTGTTTTTGACTTTGCTAAAATATCCAAACAAAGAAATAAATAATCTGTTGAAACAGTATGGCATCAATAAAAAAGATTTTTTGACAGCCTTAAATACCATTCGAGGGGATCGAAAGGTTGATACCGATCATCCAGAAGATACCTATGAAACCTTAGAAAAATATGGTTATGACATGGTTGAAAGAGCCCGTCAGCAAAAGCTAGATCCGGTTATTGGAAGAGATAGTGAGATTCGTAATGTGGTTCGTATTCTATCTCGCAAGACCAAGAACAATCCGGTGTTGATAGGAGAGCCTGGAGTCGGCAAAACAGCAGTAGTAGAGGGCTTAGCCCAACGTATTGTAAAGGGCGATGTTCCAGAAGGCTTGAAAAATAAAAAGCTATTTGCCCTAGATATGGGTTCTTTGGTCGCTGGTGCAAAGTATCGTGGTGAGTTTGAAGAAAGATTAAAAGCGGTATTAGATGAAATTGCCAAATCCGATGGGGAAATCATTCTTTTTATTGATGAACTTCATACCATTGTTGGGGCTGGCAAAAGCGATGGTGCTATGGATGCCGGCAATATGTTAAAGCCTCTATTAGCAAGGGGAGAACTACATTGTATAGGTGCAACCACCCTAGATGAATATCGAGAATATATTGAAAAAGATGCCGCTTTAGAGAGGCGTTTTCAGCCAGTTCATGTAGAGGAACCAACGGTAGAAGATACCATTTCTATCTTAAGAGGACTGAAAGAGCGCTACGAAGTATTCCATGGCGTAAAGATTGCAGATGGGGCCTTGGTAGCAGCAGCTACTTTGTCTAATCGATATATCTCTGATCGTTTCCTGCCAGATAAGGCAATTGATCTTGTGGATGAAGCTTGCGCCATGATTAAGACAGAGCTTGATTCCATGCCGGCACCACTAGACGAGTTGAATCGAAAGCTGATGCAACTAGAAATCGAAGAGATGGCCTTAAAGAAAGAAACAGACCATCTAAGCCAGCAGAGATTAGCGGACCTTCAAAAAGAAATTGCAGAGCTGAGAAGTGAATTCAATGAACAAAAGTCCAAGTGGGATAATGAAAAGAAATCAGTAGAAAAGTTGCAGCAGATTCGTGAGGAATTAGAGCAGGTAAAAAAAGAAATTGAGCTTGCCAAGCAGCAATATGATTTAGAAAAGGCGGCTCAGCTTCAATATGGCCGCTTGCCACAATTAGAACAGGCTTTGAAGGAAGAAGAAGAGGCGGTTCGTCATCAAGAAAAAACTTTGATTCATGAAAATGTAAATGAAGATGAGATTGCTCAGATCATCTCACGCTGGACGGGAATTCCTGTTGCCAAGCTAACAGAGTCGGAGAGAAATAAGACCTTACATCTAGATGATGAACTTCACAAACGGGTGGTAGGACAAGAGGAAGCGGTGATTAAGGTAACCGAGTCTATCATTCGATCCAAAGCAGGCATCAAGGATCCTACCAAACCAATTGGCTCATTCCTATTCTTAGGTCCTACCGGTGTAGGTAAGACGGAGCTTGCAAAGGCACTAGCTCATAGCCTATTTGATGATGAAAATAGTATCGTACGAATTGATATGAGTGAGTATATGGAAAAATATTCTGTCTCTCGACTGATTGGAGCACCTCCAGGATATGTAGGATATGAAGAAGGTGGTCAGCTAACCGAAGCAGTAAGAAGAAAGCCATATAGTGTTGTGCTATTTGATGAAGTGGAAAAAGCGCACCCAGATGTATTCAATGTCCTGTTGCAAGTTCTAGATGATGGACGTATTACCGATTCTCAAGGTAGATGTGTAGATTTCAAAAATACCATTTTGATTATGACATCGAACCTAGGAGCGGACCTTCTATTAGATGGAATCATGGAAAATGGTGAGATTTCCAAGGAAGCCAAGGAAGGGGTTATGACAAGGGTACATGGTAATTTCAGACCGGAATTTTTAAATCGTTTGGATGAAATCATTATGTTTAAGCCTTTGACAAAGACTGATATCCAGGAAATTACGAAACTTCTTATGGCTGACTTGAATCGCAGAGTTGCAAACAAGGAGCTTAGGATTGAACTTTCAGACCAGGCAGGAGACTTTATTGCAGATGCAGCCTATGATCCAGCTTATGGGGCACGTCCAATTAAGAGATATTTGCAAAAGACGGTAGAGACCTTAGCTGCAAAATGTATTTTAGCTGATCAGCTGCAGCAAGGAGATACCATTTTCATTGATGTTGCAAATGGCGAATTAAAGGCAACGGTAAAAAATTAACAAAGCAAGTTGCAATTTGAAAACAAAGTACTTATAATAGAAAAGAAA
>CAVJBW010000071.1:0-2832 GCA_963647625.1 Lachnospiraceae bacterium | reverse complement strand
GCTTCAAGTTTTTTTGAGGCCCTTTTTACCTTATGAAAAAGTATTTTGATTTTTTTGTAATGAAAGGGGGCCTATCTGTGGATCTGTTTGAATATATGAAGAATCAGGAAATGGAATCTAGTGCCCCACTTGCATCTAGAATGCGTCCTACGACTCTTGAAGAAGTGGTAGGACAACAGCATATTATTGCAAAAAATAAGATGCTCTATCGGGCAATTAAGGCAGATCAGCTCTCTTCAGTTATTTTTTATGGCCCGCCAGGATGTGGGAAGACCACTTTGGCCAAGGTCATTGCCAACACGACCAGCGCCATTTTCCAGCAGATCAATGCCACCAGTGCAGGCAAGAAGGACATGGAGCAAGTCGTAGAGCAGGCAGGGCAGGCCTTAGGTATGTATCAAAAAAAGACCATCTTGTTTATTGATGAAATTCACCGATTTAACAAGGGGCAGCAGGATTATTTACTGCCTTATGTGGAAGATGGAACCATTATCCTGATTGGTGCGACCACCGAGAATCCCTACTTTGAAGTCAATGGAGCTTTGCTATCTAGATCTATTATATTTGAGCTAAAATCCCTAGAAAAAGAAGATATTTTGGCCTTGCTAGAGCGGGCGCTTCAAGATGAAAGCAAGGGACTAGGAGCCTTTCGAGCTAAGGCAGATAAGGAGGCTCTAGAATTCCTAGCAGATGTAGCGAATGGGGATGCAAGAAGTGCTTTGACAGCGTTAGAGCTTGGCGTTATGACGACAGAACCATCAGAAGATGGAAGCATTCATATTACAAAAGAGATTGCATCAGAATGCATCCAAAGACGTATTGTCAACTATGACAAAGACGGAGATGCCCATTATGATACCATCTCAGCATTTATCAAAAGTATTCGTGGCTCTGATCCGGATGCAGCCGTTTATTATTTGGCCAAGATGCTTTATGCCGGAGAAGATATCAAATTTATCGCGAGGCGGCTTATGATTTCGGCAGCAGAAGATATAGGAAATGCGGATCCTTATGCCCTTACCATGGCAGTATCAGCAGCCCAGGCGGTAGAACGGCTAGGCATGCCAGAAGCAAGGATTGTATTGTCTGAGGCAGTATGCTATCTCGCATCCGCCCCAAAAAGTAATGCAGCTTACCTAGCAGTAGATAAGGCCTTGTCTGTAGTAGAAAAGACCAAGACTGCTCCAGTTCCACAGCATTTGCAAGATTCTCATTATAAGGGAGCTTCAAAGCTAGGCCATGGAATTGGTTATAAATATGCTCATGATTATGAGGAGCATTATGTAAAACAGCAATATTTGCCTGATTCATTGGTAGGAACAAAATTTTATGAACCTACCAATATAGGATATGAAAAGCAAATTTCAGATCATCTAAAACATCTAGAGGATCTGTCATAGAACAAGGAGGAAGAAAATGGAAACATATGCTTCAATGACAAAAGAAGAATTAATTGAAGAAAGAAAGAAGGTTCGCCAGCTATACAAAAAGTATCAGGATAGCGAGCTTCATTTGGATATGTCTAGAGGAAAGCCATCGACGGCCCAGCTAGACCTTTCTATGGGAATGATGGATGTCTTAAGTTCTGGTGCAGACCTTCGCTGCGAAGATGGAACGGATTGTCGTAATTATGGAGTACTAGATGGTATTCAAGAAGCCAAGGTACTTTTAGGAGATATGATCGAATGTAATCCAGACAATATTATCATTTATGGAAATTCTTCTTTAAATGTTATGTATGATACCGTATCAAGATCTATGACTCACGGAGTCATGGGAAGCACTCCATGGTGCAAATTGGACAAAGTAAAGTTCCTCTGTCCAGTACCAGGATATGACAGACACTTTACCATTACAGAGCATTTTGGAATTGAAATGGTGAATGTTCCAATGCTTTCTACAGGTCCGGATATGGATATGGTAGAAGCTTTGGTATCAAGTGATGAAAGCATTAAGGGTATTTGGTGTACACCAAAATATTCCAATCCAACAGGTATTACTTATTCCGATGAGACGGTTAGAAGATTTGCCAGATTAAAGCCGGCAGCACCAGATTTTCGAATTTACTGGGATAATGCATATGGTGTGCATCATCTCTATGATATTGACCAGGACAACTTGATTGAAATCCTTGCAGAATGTAAGAGGGCAGGTAATCCAGATATGGTATACAAATTCGCCTCTACCTCTAAGATTTCTTTCCCAGGTTCTGGAGTAGCCTGCATTGCGACTTCTCTTAACAATCTAGAAGATATCAAGCAGCAGTTGAAGGTGCAGACCATTGGTCATGACAAGGTAAATGAGCTTCGTCATGTTCGCTTTTTCAAGGATATTCATGGTATTTATGAACATATGATGAAACATGCAGAAATCATGCGACCAAAATTCGAACTGATTTTAAAGCGTTTTGAAGAAGAAATCAAAGACCTCGAGATTGGTCATTGGTATAGCCCTAAGGGTGGTTATTTCATTTGCTTTGAAACTCTAGATGGCTGTGCTAAGAAGGTGGTATCTAGCTGTAAGAAGGCAGGAGTTCAAATGACACCTGCAGGTGCACCTTTCCCTTATGGCAAGGATCCTCACGATAGTGTGATTCGTATTGCACCTTCTTATCCATCCTTAGAAGATCTACGTATGGCAGTGGAAGTGTTTATCACTTGCGTCAAGCTTGTAAGCTTAGACAAATTGATCGAAGAAAAAGAATAAGAAAATAGCTTTTAGAAGTTAGAATGAAAAAAGCAGCCTCGCAAGGCTGCTTTTTCTTTTCATAAAAATAAGATAGGGAGTTTTTGGTTTTGTTTATAGGTATTATTATTTATCGCATCTTTATAG
>CAVJBW010000070.1:0-7469 GCA_963647625.1 Lachnospiraceae bacterium | reverse complement strand
ATTTCTATGTTATAATCCAAGTATATTTTTAGGAGGTATTTCAATATGGCAGATTTTAAATTTGAACCAATGCGTAGCTTGATTTATGTAAACTGCGCAAAAGAAGACTACAGACCAAATCTTCAAAGATGGCTTTATAAGACACATATTCCAGATAGTATTTCTCAGTTTGAGCCATACGTAACAAAGTATGCATTTTATCCATCTTTCCCATGCCCACCAGAAGGTGATCGTTTTGGTTATGCAAAGATGCAGCTTACAGAGCATCATTGGCTTGTAAGTGATTTGGACCCACGTCTTGAGATCAAGGCAATTGCAGAGACTTTCCCACCAGAAGTATTATTATGGCAGGGCAATCTTCCAGAAGCTGCAATTGAAATGATGAAGAATGGTCCAGCACCAGGAGAAGAGGATGGAGATATTGGTAATGAAGCTCGTAAGGCAGCATTCGAAGGTGCCAATCCATTTATTTTCTGTTTCCTTCCAATGTGGTGGGAAGAAGACATTAAGGGAAAAGGACGTACAATCGAAGATGGAGCCAACTATCGTTGGAACTTCGCAATCGGATTCCCAGAAGGTGTAGACAAGGCTGAAGGCGAGAAGTGGCTGAGAGAGGAAGTTCTTCCAATCTTTGAAGCAGCACCTGAGTGTACTCGTATCCTTATGAGCCATGTTAAGAAGGATATTAATGATTGTGCAATGGATTTTGTAGTAGAGATGTGGTTTGAAAACCAGTCTGGTTGGTACAAGGTAGCAGTTGAAGATGCGAAGAAGCTTGCAAAGCCTTCATGGGCAGAGCAGGATGCATTCCCATTCTTAAAGCCATACCACAGATTCATTTCTGTAGCAGTTGCTGATCATACTATGAGTAATAACCTTGTAAATTATCACGGATATTTAACCATGAGATAAAATCAAAGGGCGTATGAAAAAACGAGAGTTTTTTTCATACGCCTTTTTTATTTATGGGTACAGGTTTTATAGAACCTTTTGAATCCAACAAAGACTAATCCGTATTTTGCATTAAAGGTTTCGTGTGTCTAATTTCCACCAAAGACAATTTCACGGATAAAATCGGAATATTCTATAGTAAGAGAAAAGTATTTTTGTATATAGTACACAATTGTATGGAAGTTCATACAAAAATGTAGGTCAAATTTTATGCTTTAAAAATATTGGACAGATGGGCTGTAGGAAAATATAATAAATACAAGATCGTAACGAAGATATTTTTTCATTAGGAGGTAATGGACAGATGAAAATTTTGGGAATTTCACTTGGAACCAAAAATGGTAACAACGATACAATGTGTGGTGTAGCCTTAGAAGCTGCAAAGGAAATGGGAGCAGAAATTGAATTTATCAATGCATTTGATTGGAACTTTGATACCTGTTCTGGATGCGTAGCCTGTTCAAGAGGACTTGTAATGGGTAAAGGCATGATTTGTACAAGAAGAGATGACTATGCAGCATTTTTCGAAAAAATGATTGAAGCAGATGGTGTTCTTTTTGTAGATCCAATCTTTGAATCAGGAGCATCTGGTTTATTCCACATTCTTTGCGACCGTATGGGACCTGGACATGATACCGGTCTTTTGATGGGAGCTCACTTCCAGCTTCTTGAGCAGGGCAAGGAAGGCCTTGATATGAAATATTTCAAGCAGAAAGCTATTTCTTTCGTAGGAATTGGTGGATCTGACTGGGCACTTCGCGTGGAAACAGACCATGCAATGCTTGCTATGAGTCCAGGATGGAAAGTCATTGACAATGATTATTTCTCATGGTCTAAGGACGTAATCATGCAGGATGACAAGGTTGAAAGAATGAAAGAAATCGGACGCAACCTTGTAGAAGCAGCAAAGGCAATTGCTGAAGAAAATGAAAAGACTTTGGCAGAGCACAAGATGCCTGTTATCGAAAATACAAAGTCTTACTGGAAGGGAACTCCTGGAGTATGTCCTCACTGTCAGGGTAACAACTTCTACATCTTCCCAGGAACAACAGATGCTGTATGTGAGCTTTGCGGACTAGAAGGAACAATCGTTATTGAAGATGGTGCATTCAAGTTCAAATTCGCTCCAGAAGACGAGCACAAGGCACATGATACAATGTCTGGTAAGAAGCTTCATGGAGATGACATTTTTGAAAATGAATCTCGCCTTGTAAATCTCTTTAAGGATGAAGAATTCAAAAAGCGTAAAGCACACTATACTTCAGTATGTGAAAGAACTCCATCTCCATCCAAATAATCAAAAAGGTATATAGGGAATGAAATTTAAGAAGTGTTGCAAGCGCAAATGATTCTGTTTGCAAGACTTTTTTTATAATAGGAAATAAGAACTTATGTTCGTAATTTGCCTATACAATTTATAAATTCTAAGTTATAATAGGAAGCAAACAAGGTCCTTATATGAGGATGCGACCTTGTGGAGGTACTTTTATGGGAAGATTTAAGCTTCATTCCAAATATAAGCCAACGGGGGACCAGCCTCAGGCAATTAGCCAGTTAGTAGAAGGCTTTGAGCAAGGAAATCAATGCCAGACTTTGCTGGGGGTTACCGGCTCGGGTAAGACATTTACCATGGCCAATGTCATCGAACAGCTGAACAAGCCCACCTTGATTATTGCACACAATAAGACCTTAGCAGCCCAGCTTTATGGTGAATTTAAAGAATATTTTCCAGACAATGCAGTAGAGTATTTTGTCTCCTACTATGACTATTATCAGCCGGAAGCTTATGTTCCCTCTTCAGATACTTATATAGCCAAGGATTCTGCTATCAATGAAGAGATTGACAAGCTACGATTGTCGGCGACGGCTTCTCTAGCGGAACGCAGGGATGTCATCGTCATCTCTTCCGTTTCATGTATCTATGGAATCGGTAGCCCTGAGGATTATATAGAAATGACAGTTTCTTTAAGACCAGGCATGGAAAAGGACCGAGACCAAGTGGTTGGGGCCTTGATTGATATGCAGTATATCCGCAATGAAATGGACTTCAAGAGAGGAAGCTTTCGGGTTCATGGAGATGTCCTAGAAATCTTTCGAGCCAATATTACAGAAAGTGCTTTGAGGGTAGAATTCTTTGGAGACGAGATTGATCGCATTACGGAATTTGATCCTCTGACCGGGGAAGTGAAGCGGGAGCTAGAACATGCCATGATTTTTCCGGCTTCCCACTATGTTATGCCCCAAGAAAAGATCAAAGAAGCCTGCAAAACTATTGAAGAAGAGCTTGAAGAGCAGGTGAAATATTTCAAAAGCCAGGATAAGCTACTAGAGGCTCAGCGTATTGCCGAGCGGACCAACTTTGATATTGAGATGCTGAAAGAAACAGGATTTTGTAGCGGCATCGAGAACTATTCTAGGCATTTGACGAAGCAAAAGCCGGGACAGGCGCCTATGACTTTGATGGATTATTTTAAGGAAGATTATCTCATTATCATTGATGAGTCTCATATGACGATTCCTCAGATTCGAGCCATGTATCATGGGGATCAGTCGAGAAAGTCTACCTTGGTAGATTATGGATTTCGTCTGCCATCTGCCAAGGATAACCGGCCACTTAACTTTGAAGAATTTGAAAGCAAGATTGATCAGATCCTCTTTGTATCAGCAACTCCGGGACCATATGAGCAGGCCAATGAACTACTGAGAGCTCAGCAGATCTTGCGACCAACAGGGCTTTTGGATCCTGAGATTGAAGTGCGGCCGGTAGAGGGGCAGATTGATGACTTAATCGAAGAAGTAAGAAGAGAAGTCAAGGACCACAACAAAGTGCTGATTACCACCTTGACCAAGAAGATGGCAGAAGACTTGACGGATTATCTCAAAGATGTGGGCATTCGGGTAGAATATATGCATTCGGACATTGACACCCTTAAGAGGACAGAGATTATTCGAGATTTGCGCTTGGACGTCTTTGATGTTCTAGTGGGAATCAACCTCCTTCGAGAAGGCCTTGATATACCGGAGATTACTTTGGTTGCCATTCTAGATGCAGACAAGGAAGGATTCTTGCGCTCTGAGACTTCCTTGATTCAGACCATTGGAAGGGCAGCAAGAAATGCCAAGGGTCATGTGATTATGTATGCAGATACACTGACCGATTCCATGGCCCTTGCCATTGATGAGACGGCTAGAAGGCGTAAGCTGCAGCAAGAATATAATGAAGCTCACAACATCACCCCTACCACCATTCAAAAGAGCGTTCGAGAACTGATTAGTATCTCGAAGAAGATCGCAGCAAAGCAGGTGCAATTTGAAAAGGATCCAGAGTCTATGGACAAGGATGAATTAGAAAAGCTGATCGCTAAGGTGCAAAAGCAGATGTTGAAGGCTTCGGCTGAGCTTGATTATGAATCAGCTGCCAGCCTGCGAGATCAAATGATAGAATTAAAACAAATGCTGCAAGAAGCATTTGACTAGGTATGAGGAGCAAGTAATGAAACATAAACTGATTACCATTCGAGGTGCAAGAGAACATAATTTAAAAAATATTGATCTAGATATTCCACGGGATTCCTTCGTTGTCTTAACAGGGCTATCAGGCTCAGGCAAGTCGTCTTTGGCTTTTGATACCATATATGCAGAAGGACAAAGGCGTTATATGGAATCCTTATCTTCCTATGCCAGACAGTTTTTAGGACAAATGGAAAAACCCAATGTAGACAAGATCGAAGGCCTCTCACCAGCCATTTCCATTGATCAAAAGTCTACCAACAAGAATCCACGTTCAACGGTGGGAACCGTAACGGAGATCTATGATTACTTTCGACTTCTCTATGCTAGGGTAGGAATACCCCATTGCCCTAAGTGTCATAAAGAAATTAAAAAGCAGACCGTAGATGAGATGTGCGACCAGATTATGAAACTGCCAGAAAAGACCAAGATCTTACTCCTAGCGCCAGTGGTTCGAGGTCGCAAGGGAGAGCATCAAAAGGTATTTGACCAGGCTCGCAAAAGTGGTTATGTCCGAGTGATGGTAGATGGAAATCAATATAGCTTAGATGAGGAAATTGCACTTGAAAAGAATAAAAAGCACGACATTGAAATTGTGGTAGACCGTCTTGCCATTAAGCCAGGGATAGAGCGTAGGCTTGCAGATTCCATTGAAAATGTCTTGTCTTTGGCCAATGGGCTTTTGTTTGTTGATGTAGTAGGTGCAGATCGGCTACAATTTTCCCAAAGTTTTTCTTGCCCGGACTGCCAGATTAGCATTGACGAAATTGAACCAAGAAGCTTTTCTTTCAACAATCCATTTGGAGCCTGCCCTATCTGCTCAGGGCTTGGATATAAGATGGAATTTGACGAAGACTTGATGATTCCGGACAAGAAGCTAAGCATTATGGAGGGAGCTATCCAGGTGCTAGGCTGGCAGTCCTGCAATGACAAGAAAAGCTTTACTTATGCAACCTTGGATGCTTTGTCCAAGCATTATGACTTTTCCTTGGAAACTCCTTTCAAAGACTATCCGAAAAAGGTCCATGATCTCTTGATTTATGGAAGTCAGGGAGAAGAAGTGATGGTTCACTATAAGGGACAAAGGGGAGAAGGAAATTACAATATCGCCTTTGATGGCCTGATTCGCAATGTGCAAAGAAGATATCGGGAGACCTATTCTGAGACTTCCAAGGCGGAATATGAACAGTTTATGAGAATCACTCCTTGTCAGGAATGCCATGGCCAAAGACTGAAGAAAAGCTCCCTGGCCGTTACCGTGGGTGACAAAAATATTCATGAGATGACTTCTATGTCTGTAAAGCTGCTTGGCTCTTATTTGGATAATCTCACTCTTACCAAGCAACAGCACTTGATTGGAGAACAGATTTTGAAAGAAATCAAGGCAAGGGTAGGATTCTTAAATGAAGTAGGTCTAGATTATTTGACCTTGTCTAGAGCTACAGGGACTTTGTCCGGTGGGGAAGCCCAAAGGATCCGCCTGGCAACTCAGATTGGTTCGGGACTGGTGGGAGTCGCTTATATCTTAGATGAACCAAGTATCGGACTTCATCAAAGAGATAATGACAAGCTCCTTGGAGCCTTAAAAAGACTGAGAGACCTAGGTAATACCTTGATCGTTGTGGAGCATGATGAAGATACCATGCGCCAGGCAGACTATATTGTGGACATCGGTCCCGGAGCAGGTCAACATGGTGGAGAAGTGGTTGCCGCTGGAAGTTTGCAGGATATTATAGATGCACCGAACTCTCTTACGGGAGATTATTTAAGTGGACGAAAGAGGATTCCCCTACCTTCTCTTCGTAAGGAACCCACAGGATTTTTACAGATAAAAGGGGCAAGGGAAAATAATTTAAAGAATATTGATGTAGAGATTCCACTTGGAGTGATGACCTGTATTACTGGGGTCTCAGGTTCGGGAAAGAGTTCCTTGACGAATGAGATTTTGTATAAATATTTAGCCAAGACCCTCAACCGAGCAAGGACAATTCCAGGACAATTTGACCAAATCCTAGGAGTAGAACATCTCGACAAAGTGATTGATATCGATCAGTCACCGATCGGGCGTACGCCTCGTTCCAATCCTGCCACTTATACGGGAGTCTTTGATCAGATCAGAGATCTGTTTGCTGCTACCAAGGATGCCAAGGCGAAGGGCTACAAGAAGGGGCGCTTTAGCTTTAATGTGAAAGGCGGACGCTGTGAAGCCTGTAGCGGAGACGGTATTTTGAAAATCGAGATGCATTTTCTCCCTGATGTTTATGTTCCATGTGAGGTATGTGGAGGAAAGCGATATAACAGAGAGACTTTAGAAGTCAAGTATAAGGGTAAGAGTATCTATGATATTTTGGATATGACTGTGGAGGAGGCCTTGGAATTCTTCAAGCCGATTCCATCTATCCATCGAAAGATTCAGACTTTATATGATGTGGGACTTTCCTATGTGAAGCTAGGACAGCCTTCTACCCAATTGTCAGGAGGAGAAGCCCAGCGGATCAAGCTAGCAACGGAGCTTTCCAAGCGTAGCACGGGAAAGACCATCTATATCCTTGATGAACCGACTACGGGCTTGCATTTTGCGGATGTCCACAAGCTTGTGGACATCTTGCACCGATTGACAGAAGGTGGCAATACAGTTGTTGTTATTGAGCACAATCTTGATGTGATTAAAACGGCAGACTATATTGTTGATATGGGCCCAGAAGGTGGTGATGGTGGTGGAACGGTGGTTGCTACAGGAACTCCTGAGGAAGTTGCAGCAAATAAACAGTCCTACACCGGCCAATATATTAAAAAACTTTTATGATCATATTGCCTAAAAATAACAAGAATCTGTTGGAATAAAATCGTTTCATTCCAACAGATTCTTGTTTTCTCTATGCTTTGATATTTTCTAAAGCATCAAATAGGGCAAAAAAAATAACCCTAGGGTCATCTTGGGGAGTGTCCCTTCAACCTTGGCTGAAGGGACGTGAGTTATGAAAAATTATATTAGCTTTGTTAGCTAG
>CAVJBW010000069.1:3679-7481 GCA_963647625.1 Lachnospiraceae bacterium | reverse complement strand
TAATGCAGTAGAGACCTTGGACCCTCAAGCTGCCATTGATAGCACCTCCAAGGAAAGGATTGCCCAGATGATGGACGGCTTGAAGCAGCAAGACCAAGAGGGCAATATTATCAATGCCCTTTGTAAAGAAGAAAAAGTATCCAAAGACAAGACGGTCTATACCTTTACCTTAAGACAGGATGCCATCTGGTCTAACCAGTCCCCTGTCACAGCCAATGACTTTGTCTATGCCTGGAGGAGGGCGGTAGATCCTACCAATCCCAAGACCAGCGCCAATGGCTATCTCTTTAGCGACCTAGCCCAGATCAAGAATGCCAAGGAGATTCTATCTGGGGACAAGGACCCTTCTGAGCTTGGCGTTAAGGCTCTAGATGACTATACCTTAGAAGTTACTTTGAATTGTCCCGTCTCTTCCTTTGATGAACTGCTTGCTTTGCCAGCCTTTTATCCGGTAAATGAAGAATTTTGTCAAAGCAAGGGAGAGGATTTTGCATCTTCTGCAGATACCATACTGTCCAATGGTGCCTTTGAGCTTGAAAGCTACAAGCCAAGCTCTCATTGGATTCAATTTATCAAAAATGATTCCTACTACGATGCTGCCAATATCGAAATCCAAGAGCTCAATTTTAAGGTGGTGCAAGATTCCCAGACAGCCATCTTAGACTATGAGGATGGAGACCTAGATAGCATTATCTTGTCTGGCGAATTTGCCTCTAGGGATTTAGAAGGGGCATCAAGTGAGTCGATCAGTACCGGTTCCTTGTGGTATCTCACTCCAAATATCAGTGCTTATAAGGAGCTTCACAACCAGAATTTCAGAAAGGCTCTTACCTATGCTTTAGACCGGGCCACCCTTACCAATCGTGTTCTAAGCAATGGTTCTAAAGCTGCCTATAGTATCTATTCTTCCAAGGATTATTCCGAGGAGATCGGATATGATACCAAAAAGGCCAATAAATATTACAAGAAAGCCAAGAAGCAGCTAGATCAAACCACCTTTGAGCTGTCCTTACTTACCGATGATGACGAGACGTCCCTCGCTCTTGCTGAGGCCATCAAGTCCCAGCTCGAATCCACCTTCAAGGGCCTAACTATCAACTTGCAAGCCGAGCCAAAGGCCCAGCGCCTAGAAGATCAAGCCGCTGGCAATTTCTGCTTGTCCTTGACCAATATAGATTCTAGTATTTCTGGCAATCTAGACCTTTTAAATGCCTTTACTTCAACCACTAGAAACAACTTGAACTATGGTCTGTGGGTCGATACCAAGTATGACTCATATATCACTTCTATAGAAAAAGGACAGACCACATCCAAGCAGGAGATTCAATCCAAGCTGGCCAAGGCTGAAAAATGCTTGATGAAGCAAGCTGGCATCCTTCCTCTCTACCGAGAGCATCGCCAGGTTGTTACCAGCACTAAGGTTACTGGCATTTGCTACTATACAAGTGGCACCTATCTTAATTTCAAATATGCGACCAAGGATATGTCTAGTGAAGAAGCTGAAGATTAATATGAATATAAGAAAAAAGGGCTGCCCACCTAGGCAGTCCTTTCTTGTTCTATACATTGTTCTCTGATTATAATTTCTTGCCTGTCAGCATTTCATAGACCTCTAGATATTTTTCAATGGTCTGATCTGCTACATCCTGTGGAAGAGTCCAGTTATGATCGGAATTGGCCTTGAGCCAGTCTCTTGCAAATTGCTTATCAAAAGATGGCTGAGAATGTCCTGCTTCATAGGTATCTGCTGGCCAGAATCTTGATGAATCCGGAGTCAACATCTCATCTGCAAGGACGATATTGCCTTCTTCATCTAGACCAAATTCGAACTTGGTATCTGCAATAATGATTCCCTTGGTGCGGGCATATTCTGCACATTTCTTATAAAGCATGATGGTATAATCACGAAGCTTTGATGCATATTCCTCGCCCTTACCTGGATAAGCCTTCTCAAGATGCTCAATACTTTGCTCATAAGAAATATTTTCATCATGGTCCCCAATCTCAGCCTTGGTAGATGGAGTATAGATTGGCTCAGGTAGCTTTTGAGATTCTTTCAATCCTTCTGGAAGTCGAATGCCGCATACGGTGCCATCCTTTTCATAGCTTGCCCAGCCACTTCCGGTAATATAGCCTCGAACGATACACTCTACTGGCAGCATCTCCAACTTCTTGCACATCATGCTATTGCCACGGAACTGATCTTGTCTGAAATATTCTGGCATATCTTCCACATCCACGGAAATCATGTGATTTGGAAGCACATCCTTGGTCATATCAAACCAGAACTTAGAAATCTGAGTTAATACTGTTCCTTTCTTAGAAATGACATTGTTCAAGATGACGTCAAAGCAGCTGATTCTATCGGTTGCTACCATGATCAGGCTATCTCCATTGTCATAAATCTCTCTTACTTTTCCTTCTTTGATTGGTTTTAAATTCGTTGCCATCATTTACCTCTTTCCTCAACTATTTTCTTCTAAGATAGTTTATTTTTTCCCAAAAATCAACCTATAAGCCTTCCTCATCTAGGAGAAGTGCTCCATATTTTTCTGCAATCGGCCGAATCTCTTCTAGATGCTGCTGGCTTGTTACTACTACTGCCTTTCCTTGATAAGGACGAAGGGCCGCTTCAATGACCTGTGGCGATGCACTTCGAAAGACAAATGGAGTCATAGCCATAGGCTGCATGAGTGTTACGATTTCCTTCATCAGGGCCGGCTCATCTGGTGCTCCGGTTACATCAATGAGTAAGAAGTCATTCCCCTCATCTTCTAGATCTAGCAGGCAGTCTTGAAGATCTTCTGCGCTTGCATCTGCCACCGCTTCCTTATAGTCATCATCAAGATCTACGAGACTGTCTCTAAGGCCCTCTAGGTCTACCTCTTCCATTCTAGTTGGCGTTCCTGCCATCACTAGAGTCTCTACCTGTGGAGCCGGGGCAAAGCTTGCCGGAGCCTGAATCTTGATTTGTTTAATATATTCTGGGCTAGTACCACAGCATCCTCCTAGGATGCGAATTCCTAGGGCTGCATATTCCTTCATATAGGAGCCAAATTCCTCTGGTGTGATACTGTAGGTTCCTTCTATCGGATCTGGCATTCCTGCGTTGGCCTTGATAATAATTGGTGTATTGGTAAGGGAAGTGAGCTTCTTGGCAAATGGCAGAATCTCTACCGGTCCTAAGGAACAATTAATTCCAAATGCATCTACTTTCAATCCATCTAACATGGCAACCATAGCCTCTAGGGAGCATCCTGTGTAGGTGCGTCCACTTTTTTCAAAAGACATGGTGCAAAAGATTGGAAGATTGGAATTTTCCTTGGCGGCTAAGACTCCAGCCCTTAGCTCGTTGAGGTCTGACATGGTCTCAAATACAACCAAATCGCATCCTGCCTTGACTCCGGCTACTACCATTTCTTTGAAGATATCCACTGCCTCTTCAAAGGCAAGGTCTCCCGTTGGCTCTACCAAAAGCCCAATAGGCCCGATATCAAGAGCCACTAGACTTTCCTGCTCCTTCGTTGCATTTCTTGCTGCCTCTACTGCCGCAAAAATCACTTCTTCTACGCTATATTCACTGTCCTTTAGCTTGTGGCGATTGGCCACAAAGGTATTGGCATAGACAATATCACTTCCTGCCTGGGCATATTGTTGGGCAATGCCTCCTACGATATCCCCATGTTTCATATTCATCTCTTCTGGCTTAATGCTGACATTGAGCCCTGCATTCTGTAGCATGGTTCCCATGGCCCCATCTAAGTAGATGAACTGACTGGTATCTTCTAACATCTTGCTTAAT
>CAVJBW010000069.1:0-3669 GCA_963647625.1 Lachnospiraceae bacterium | reverse complement strand
AAATGCACCAAGCCCGATGCCTGGCGCATTTATTATACACTTTTTCTTATGATTAAACTAGAGCTTGTCTTAATCTAAGAGATTATTCATGCTCTTCATTCCGATTGCCAAGGTGGAAATGTTGTGAAGCAAAGCCGAAGTTGTTGGAGCAATGACTCCTGCCACTCCTAATGCAATCAGCCCCCCATTGAATCCCATAATGGTTCGGTAATTATAATGGATCTTTTTCATCAAAGCATCGCTAAGGTCCTTGAGAGTGACTAATTCATGCAAATCATCTGCTCCAATGGTCACATCTGCAATCTCTCGTGCAATCTCTGCTCCATCACTGATGGCAATACCACAGTCAGAAGCGGACAGGGCTGGCGAATCATTGATTCCATCCCCTACCATAATGACCTTTCTGCCTTGGGCCTTTTCCTGCTCTACAAAAGCGGCCTTATCTTCTGGCAATACTTCAGAATAGTACTCATCCACTCCAATTTTTCGAGCAATAGAGGCTGCAGTCCTCTCGGAATCTCCTGTCATCATCACGATCTTGGAGATGCCTCTCTTGCGAAGAGCTGCTATGACGCACGCTGCCTCTTCTCTGACCGGATCCTCTACGCAGATCACTGCTGCAAGCTTGTTTTCAATGGCAAGATAGAGGTGAGAATATTCCTCCGGCAGACTGTCAAAGAGTTCTTGCTTGCCCTCTGGAATCTGGCATTTTTCATCTTCAAAGACAAAATGATAGCTTCCAATGATGGCCTTCTTTCCTTCGATGGTGGTAGAAATACCATGAGCAACTACGTAGTCTACCTTGGTATGCATTTCATCATGATCGAGATGCTTTTCTTTGGCGGCATCAATAACAGCCTTGGCCATAGAATGTGGAAAATGCTCTTCCATACAAGCTGCAACTCTGAGCATGTCGTCCTCTGATGCCTGGCAAAATGAGACTACCCTTGCTACCGTTGGAGTCGCCTTGGTCAAAGTTCCTGTCTTATCAAAGATAATGGTATCTGCCTCTGCAATTGCTTCTAAGAACTTGCCACCCTTTACCGTAATCTTGTGCTGACTTGCTTCTCGAATGGCAGACAAGACCGAAATCGGCATTGCCAGCTTCAAGGCGCAAGAAAAGTCAACCATCAAGATGGACAAGGCCTTGGTCGCATTTCTTGTAATAAGATAGGTAAGAGCGGTAGCTCCTAGGGTATATGGCACTAGCTTGTCTGCTAGATGCTCTGCCTTGCTTTCTGCTCCTGCCTTAAGCTTCTCAGAGTCCTCAATCATGGTGACGATCTTCTCGTAGCGACTAGAAGAACCTACTTCTTTGACACAAATAGTCAGTTCTCCTTCTTCTAGTACGGTACCTGCATAGACATAGTCTCCGGCTTCTTTTTGAACTGGAACTGACTCTCCTGTCATGGAAGCTTGATTGACCATGCCGTCTCCTGCTAGGACTGCACCATCAAATGGGATGATATTGCCCATATGAACAACAATCTTATCTTCTACTTGGATCTCATTAGCTGAGACCAATACCTGCTGATCATCTACCAAAAGCCATACCTTACTAATATTCAAAGACATGGTTCTAGCAAGGTCATCCACAGACTTCTTCTGGGTCCACTCTTCTAGCAGCTCTCCAATTCCTAATAGGAACATCACGGAGCTTGCAGTCGCAAAGTCTCCTCGCAAGATGGATACTGCAATGGCAGTAGCATCTAGTACAGCCACTTCCATCTTGCCCTTTGCTAAGGAGCGGATTCCCTTTGCAATATAATAGATGGCCTTAATAGTTGTCACCACTGTTCGAATCGGCAATGGAACAATCAGCTTTCTTGCGTAATGCCATGTAATCTTTCCTAAGAGGCGTTCTTGATATCTTGCATTGAGCTGTCTAGAAGAATTCTCCACAAGGCCGGTAGGCACCTGTACTTCTTCATAGTGAAAATGCCTGATTTTATCAATGACTTCCTCTCTAGGAATGGTAAATTCAAAGATGGCATCCGCCGTTCTTTCATTTACTTTTACGCATCCAATTCCTTTGATACTTTGAAGATAGTATTCTAAAATATCTGCCTGGGCAAAGCTCATGCGGCTCTGACACAGATGGATACGCATTCTCTTCCTTGATTCATGTAATATTTGAAATTTCATTTTTATTCTTCAGCTTCTTCGCTCTCGTCTAATTTTGCCTTGGCATCTGCAATTTCCTGTGCTTCTCTTTCCTGAGCCCACTTTTCATTGAGTTCCTTGGCATCTTCGTATACATCTCCAGCATTTTCCTGAATCTTGGTAACAGTCTTCATCACACAGTCCTTGCTTGCAAGTCCTACTGCGGTAGCTCCTGTATAGAACTTCTTTGCTCCATTGCTAGAAAGAGCCTTGATTCCAGCGGTACCAAAAGCAACTCCTGCTGCAAAGATTCCTACTTTCTTCCAGTTTACATTTACTTTCTTTCCATTATTCTTAGCCATGATTGTTTCCTCCTTGTATTCTTAAACTAATCTTTCTTGTGATTATACTCGCACTCTTGTACATTTTCAATACTTTTTGTTAATTTTGATGAATATTTTATATTCATATTGCACATTGTAACTAACTCTAATTTGTATAGCTAGACAAATTTTAGTTAGTTTTTAACAATATTAGCTACGGTGTGTTCCACATTTTAAACAAAGGTTAGAATTTTATAATGCACGATAGTGTTCAGGCCGATAGCCTTGCTTATTTCTAACTTGTTTTAGTTGTTCAATCATCCTTTCCTTGTCCTGGTTCAAGGTCCCCCTAAGTGAAATATAATTGGAGGCATGATTGGAACGAAAGACGGTGCCTGGACTATCTACCTTCGATAAGAACAAGAGCATCTCTTCTACGACATCTTCTGGCTCTAATAGCTGAAAGCTACCTTCTTTGATTGGTTTCATAATCGGGGCGCTCTCTTCTAACATCAGCGTCAAAAATCCTAGATAGTCTGGCTGGATCTGGCTAATGAGCTTGGCGGACTCAGTGGCATGCTCTGTCAATCTCTCTTTTCCTCCTAGCCCAGAGATCAGTGTTAAGGACAGCAAAAAGCCTGCCTCCTTCAGACGCCTTGCAGCACTGGTCATTTCCTTTGCATTGACTCCTTTACAAATTTCCCTAAGGACCACATCATCTCCCGACTCTGCTCCCATATAAATCATGGAAAGTCCTGCCTCATGTAGGGCTTTTAATTCTTCTAGGCTTTTGTCTAGGACATCCTTTGGTGCACCATAGGAGGTAATGCGGGCATAGGGAAAGTGCCTTCGCACAAAGGTAAGAATCTCTAGCAAGTCCTGAGTCTCTACCCTTAAGGCATCTCCGTCTGCAAGGAAGATGCGATCAATTCCTTCTCCATATCTGTCGTAGGCTTCTTGGAAGTCTGCTAGAACTTCTTCTTTGTCTCGTATGCGAAACTGCTTATCCTTGTACATGGTGCAAAAGGTACAAGCATTATGGGCACAGCCTATGGTTACTTGTACAATCAGACTTCTTGCTTCGCTTGGTGGTCTATAAACCATTCCTTCATACTTCATCTTCATCAAACTCCATAATTACATAATATCCCCTTGGGGTTTCTTTGATTTCTTTGACCCGGCCTTCCTGGCTTTTCAGCCTCTGAGCATTTTTGTAATTGGCCGACATGGCATAGGCATGCTC
>CAVJBW010000068.1:0-7493 GCA_963647625.1 Lachnospiraceae bacterium | reverse complement strand
CTATTTAGTAACCGTGACGATGGTACTATATACCCAGAAAAGAAAAACCCCCTCATAAATTAAAGTGTGTATGATTGATACACTTTAATTCCCTCCTTTCTTTTCGATTACTCCTCAATCGGCAAGCACCCCTGCTTGCCGATTTTTTTCGTATCGGGGACTTCGTTCCCCTAAGATAAAAATGCTCAAACGGACGATCATAGATCCAATGATTCTTAGATAAAACTTAAAAAAAACTTAATATTTGTAAATTTGTTTGTGTGCTATAATCTGCTTGAGATGTAGTGTGTGATGAATGGAAGGGGAGAAGGATGAAAAAGAGTTATAAAGTCATTGCATTGATGCTATGTGCTACCATTTTATCATTAGGTATTGTGACGACTTCTTGCTATGCAAGGGACAGAGAGCATGGAAAGGCTCGTCTTTCTGCAAGAGCCTATCATTTGACGACAGATTCCAATCGAAGTAGCTTTGTCCTTCGTTTGCTTGGAACAGAGGGAAAGAGCACTTGGAAGGTATCTGCAGGTGCTTCTGTAGTGTCTTTGAAAAAAATAAACAAGAATGCCTATGAAGTGACAGCCCAAGAAGAGGGGAAGGCAACCATCAGCGTCAAGCTACAAGAAGAAGATCGGGAGCTAAAGTGCAGAGTGGTTGTAACCTCCCTCGAAGCACCGAATCTAAATGCAAAGGCACAAAGGAACTCCATTTTGTTAAAATGGGCCAAGGTAAAAAATGCAGATAGCTATGAAGTATATAGGCGTACGGAGGGAGGAAGATTTCGAATCATTCGTACCATCCAAGGAGATGAGAGCCGGAATTATACTTTTGGAGACTATACAGCAGTAAAAGGCATTACTTATAGCTATAAGGTTAAGGCTGTAGATGGAAGGGTAAAAAGCAAGGATTCGAAGATCAGAACCCTTCGAATTCCCAAAAAAATGCGAGCAGCTGTAATGCGATAGGAATAACCAATGAAAAGACAGATTTTTACGCAAGTAGAATCTGTCTTTTTGTGTGAATTTTAACCGGTCTGGTCTTGACGAGACAAAGAGGTCTGTGATAGAATTCCTTTGTTAGTTTACCATGATAAATTGGTAGCACAGAAAAGAGGAAATATTATGAAAAAAAGAACCTTAGGATTGATATTAACATTTGCTCTTGCAGGAGGAGTTTTGGCTGGATGTGGAAGCTCAAAGGATAGCGCAAGTGACGCAGCTACCTCTAATGCTGAGCAGGCAACAGACGAATCAAGTCGTACCCAGTTGGTAGTTGGATTTGATGCAGAATATCCACCATATGGATATATGGATGACAATGGAGAATATACAGGATTTGACTTAGAACTAGCTCAGGCAGTATGTGATATGGAGGGCTGGGAACTTGTAAAGCAGCCAATTGACTGGAATTCTAAGGATGGAGAATTAAGTGGTGGTACAATCGATTGTATTTGGAATGGATTTACCATCAACGGCAAGGAAGATGACTACGAATGGTCTGATCCTTATGTAAACAATGAACAGGTTATTGTTGTTGCAAAAGACTCTGGAATCGAGAAGTTAAGTGATCTAGCTGGTAAGATTGTTGGCGTTCAGCAGGCTTCTGCTGCTTTGGATGTGCTTACCAACGAGGATGCACAAAAAGAGCTTGGAGATTCTTTTGCTGAATTGCAGCAATTTGCAGACTACAATGTAGCCTTTACTGAGCTTACCACAGGATCTTTAGATGCAGTGGCAATCGATGTTGGTGTAGCTGAATATCAATTAGAAGAGCGTGGAGAAGGCAAGTATGTGATTCTATCTGAGGCATTGAATTCAGAACAGTATGGAATCGGATTTAAGCTGGGCAATACTTCACTTAGAGATGTTGTAAATGAAGATTTACACAAGCTTGCACAGGATGGAACTGTTGCAAAGTTAGCTGAAAAATATGGAATTGCTGATATGATTTGTATCGAATAATCTTTTAGAACAAGAGGATTTATTAAAATGGCACTAGATGTTATATTGCAACAACTATCAGGAGGGTTCCTTCGGTCTTTGGGCATTTTTGCCTGGACCTTGGCACTCTCCTTGCCATTTGGATTTGTAGTATGTTTTGGCCGCATGTCCAAATTCAAAGTTGTTAGCGCACTGGTAAAAATTTATATTGATATAATGCGTGGAACACCACTAATGTTGCAACTTTTTGCATGGTATTTTGCTCCACCTTTATTATTTGGAATCCGTATGCCTACTCAATATCGTTTTGTGGCATTAATCATAGGATTTGTATTAAATTATGCTGCTTATTTTGCAGAAATCTACCGTTCGGGAATTCAATCAATTCCTGTAGGACAGTATGAGGCAGCCAAAATCTTAGGCTATAATAAGGGACAGACATTTCGCAAAATTGTATTTCCACAAGTAATGAAAAATGTCCTTCCTTCTGTTACGAATGAAGTAATTACCTTGGTTAAGGATACTTCTTTGGCATATGCAATTTCTTATAGTGAATTATTTGCCATTGCCAAGCAGATTGCTGCAGCACAGACTACGATTTCTGTTATTTTCATAGCAGGTATCTTTTATTTTGTTTTCAACTATGTGGTATCTTTTGTAATGGGACGCATAGAAAAGAAACTAGATTACTATTATTAGGAGGCAGCAGGAATGAATTTGCTTGAAATGAATCATATCAAGAAGCAATTTGGGGACAATGAAGTCTTAAAAGACATTTCCCTTCAGGTGCAGCAAGGCGAGATCCTTTCTATTATTGGCCCTTCCGGCTCTGGCAAGTCTACCCTGCTTCGGTGTGCTACTTTATTAGAAAGCATAGATGGTGGTGAGATTCTCTATCTTGGTGAGAAGGCAGCCTGTGTAAGAGAAGGAAAGTTAAGTCAGGTAAATGGAGAAGAAGAAAAGAAGATTCGAAGCTATTTTGGCTTGGTCTTCCAGAATTTTAATCTCTTTCCACATTATAGTGTCTTGAAGAATCTAATGGATGCTCCGATTCATGTGCAAAAACGTGACAAGGAGGAAGTGGAACAAAAGGCAAGGCAGCTTCTTGACCAGATGGGACTTGCAGACAAGGCGGATTCTTATCCATGCCAGTTGTCAGGAGGACAACAGCAACGTGTAGCCATAGCAAGAGCCCTGGCCTTGAATCCTAAGATTTTATTTTTTGATGAACCTACATCAGCCTTAGATCCTGAGCTGACCGGAGAAGTCCTTAAGGTTATTCGCTCCTTGGCAAAAGAGCATATGACGATGATTATCGTTACCCATGAAATGGACTTTGCGAGAGAAATCTCAGATCGTGTTATTTTCATGGATCAGGGAAATGTAGTAGTAGAAGGAAGCCCACAGGAAGTCTTTGATTCAGATAATGAAAGAATGCGAGGCTTTTTGGGAAAATTAAATGAAAGATAAGTATAAGTACTGTTTATCCATAGGATAGGCAGTGCTTTTTTGTTCCGAAATATGGGACTTAAAAAATAGTATCCTCCCTGTAGAAAAAAGAATTGGAGGAATTGATATGATGAAGGAAAAGTTAGAATATGTAGTAGCTTATCTTATGTGGGTAGTACTTTTAGCGGCAGGATCAAGTGGGATGATTTATGGACTTTTAAATAGTTTAGAATATCCTGTAGATCGGGTAATCGCTGCAGGCTTATTTATTATATTTGTAGGTGTGTGGGGGATTTTGCTTCTCCGCGGCAGCGATAAGAAAAATCAAGAACTTGTGGTGTAATGTTGAGGAAACCACAAGAATTCATTGACAATAAAATAGAGAAATTACTATAATGGAGTAGACTATAAAGCTAGAGAGGACATGGTGACAGATATGAACAAGATAAAAGGATGTACAATGGCACTTTTAATGTCAATGATGGTATTAACTAGTGTATCTCCAGCAATGGCAACGCAAACGGATCAAGTTACAACAGAGACGGTAGAGACGAAATCAAAGGATAACTCTTTATCCTCCCTTAGCTTGTCAAGTGGCAGTTTGTCACCAAGCTTTAAATATAGCACTACAAATTACACTGCTACGGTAGACAATGAGGTAACAAAAGTAGACGTAAATGCGAAATTATCCAATTCTCATGCTACCATTACATCTATTACCGGCAATGATAGTCTTAAGGTAGGCAAAAATACCATTAAGATTACCACCACCTCCCAGGCAGGAACAACAGCTGTCTATACGATTGTAGTGACAAGAAAGGAAGCCTCCTCTAGCCCAAAATCCAACTCAGATGCTGAGAATACAAAGTCAGATGAGACGGACTCAAGCAGTAAAACAAATGAAGTGACCTCTACCTCATCTGAAGATGCTGAAATTGTCTATCAAGAAGATGGAAGTTTCCTTATTGATGGAAAGACTTATAAGGTCAGCGAAGACTTTGCTAGTGACAAGTTGCTAGCAGGTTTTGAAAAAGCAAGCGTAGAGATTGGCTCTAAGTATACTGGAATGCAAGATAAGTCTAGTAAGGTAAAGGTACTTTTCTTGACTGGAAAGAAGGACTCTGCCGATACGCGCTATATTGTTGTAGATGAAACAGCCCAAGATTATGAAAATTATGTCAAGCTAACTAGTGGGGATCATTATTGTATTTTGGTTCCGCTTCCTATTGAAGGAACCGTGCCAGATGGTTATTCAAAGGTCTCCTTGGAAGTGGCAGGCGTTTCCGTCAATTTGTACGAACCAACCAATGGTGGCGGTTTTTATCTTTTCTATGGAGTCAATCAGGAGGGAACCGCTACTTGGTATCAATATGATGCTACCGAAGGAACTTACCAGCGTTATAATGAGGATCTTGCAGTAGCTGGAGAAAATAGTGAGTATATCGAAAAGAGCTATACTAATCTCAAAAAGGACTATAACGACCTGCAAATGAGACACAAGATTTGTCTTTTTGCAAGTCTTGTCATCGGCATTGTTTTGCTTATCATAGTGATTGCTTTAAGTATCAAGATTCGCCGCTCTTATTCGGATGAGGAAGAAGAGGAAGAAGAGGAAGAAGTTCTAAGTCCAAGAGAACTTCGCAGGCAAGAAAGAAGAAGCAAAAAGGCACAGGAAGAAATCGACAGCGAGCTTGTTTTGGCGGCTTTGAACCAGCAGGGCCAGGAGGCGCAGGAAGAAGAACCTAGCCGTGATGATTTTGCTGATGAATTTGTCTTGCCAGAAGAATTAGAAGAGATAGAAGAGCCAAGTCCAAAGATTAAGTCTGAGATAGAATCTACTTTAAAGCAAGAGCAGGTTGGCTCATCTCCTCAGAAAAATAAGATTACGATTCAAGAAGAGTCTGATGAAGTAAAAGAAGAAAAGAATCAAAGAAAAGCAAGAAAAGTCAAAAATGATTTTGATGATATCTTGGATTTAAATGATTTATAGGAAGGAACCAAAGAGAAGTTTATGCAGTCTATTTATACCAAAAGAGCAAAAAAAGCATTAGATCTGGCAAAGCGTATCGCAACCAAGAAGCAGCAAAGTTATATTGGAAGCGAACATATTTTGCTAGGCTTGATTCAAGAAAAAGAAGGGGTAGCTGCAAAAATATTGCAACAGGTTGGAGTTGGTGAAGAGAAGACCTTGTCTTTGATGGAAGAATTAATTATACCTGATGGAATCCAACTTAAAGATCCTATGGAATATAGTCCCAAGGCCCAGCTCGTTCTTGATACTGCCTATCGACAGATGCAGAGATTTCATGCTGAATTAGTGGGAACAGAGCACTTACTCTTAGCAATTGTATTGGAAAAAGAGTGCCTTGCTTCTAGAATGCTTTATAGCATGAATATTAATCTACAACGAATTTATACGGAGATCCTCCTATCTATGGGAGAGAACCCAGCCAATTACAAAGAAGAGTTGCAACAAGGAAAACACAAAAAGAAATCTTCTTCTGCCACTCCTACGCTAGACCAGTATTCAAAAGACTTAACCAAAATGGCACGAGAGGGTCTTTTAGATCCAGTCTTTTGCAGAGAACAAGAAATTGACAGAATGATCCAGATTCTAAGTCGTAGAGGCAAGAACAATCCTTGTTTGATCGGAGAACCAGGAGTAGGCAAAACAGCCATTATTGAAGGTCTTGCCCAACTTATTGCAGAAGGCCTTGTGCCGGAAGTAATCGCCAATAAGCGCTTGGTGACCTTGGACCTTTCAGCTATGGTGGCAGGGTCTAAATACCGTGGAGAGTTTGAAGAACGTATTAAACGCGTCATTAGTGAAGTGATTAGCAGTGGCGATGTTTTACTTTTCTTAGACGAGATTCATACCATTATTGGGGCAGGAGGAGCAGAAGGAGCCATTGATGCTTCAAATATCCTAAAGCCAGCCCTAGCAAGGGGAGAATTGCAGCTCCTTGGAGCAACTACCATTCAAGAATACCGAAAGCATATTGAAAAGGATCCGGCACTAGAGAGACGTTTCCAACCAATTATGGTAGAAGAGCCAACCATAGAACAGACGATTCATATTCTAGAGGGAATCCGCTCAAAATATGAACAGCATCATGGCGTGACAATCACAGCAGAAGCCTTACAAGCAGCTGCTAAGATGAGTGCTCGTTATATTAATGATAGATTTTTGCCAGATAAGGCGATTGATGTAGTAGATGAAGCTGCAGCTAAAATTCGAGTTCATAAGATTCCAGTTCCGGCAGGAATTCACAACCTGCAGTTACAGATCAAGGACCTAGAACAAGAGACGGAAGCTGCAATAAAAGAAGGCGACCTTGCAAAAGCCTCTAGGAGCCTTAATCAATGCAAGCAGACTAAGGAAGAGCTGCAAAAATTATCGAATAAATATGCTAGAGATTCGAAACGCAAGAAGCTTGTTGTGGATGAGACTGCGATTTGCAAGACAATTGCAGACTGGACAAAGATTCCTCTCGAGAAGCTAGAAGAGGGAGAAAGTGCACGGCTTAAAAAGTTAGAAAAAACATTGCATAAAAGAGTTGTAGGGCAAGAAGAAGCAGTACAAGCTGTTGCGAAGGCAGTAAGAAGAGGAAGAGTTGGTATTAAAGCTCCGAATAGACCGATTGGCTCCTTCCTATTCTTAGGTCCAACAGGAGTCGGCAAGACCGAGATTTCTAAAGCTTTAGCGGAAGCCATTTATTCGGATGAAAAGAATATGATTCGAGTAGATATGTCAGAATATATGGAAAAGCATAGCGTTTCCAAGATGATCGGTTCACCTCCAGGATATGTAGGACATGAGGAAGGTGGACAATTAGCAGAGCAGGTCAGAAGAAATCCATATTCAGTTCTTCTATTTGATGAAATCGAAAAGGCTCACCCAGATGTGTTCAATGTATTATTGCAGATCTTAGATGATGGCCATGTTACCGATTCCCAAGGAAGAAAAGTGGACTTTAAAAATACCATTATCATCATGACCTCTAATGCAGGAGCTATGTCTATTGTAGAGCCTAAGAAATTAGGTTTTGGAGACAAAACAGATGAAAAGCAGGATTATGAGAGAATGAAATCCGGTGTCATGGAAGA
>CAVJBW010000067.1:0-7647 GCA_963647625.1 Lachnospiraceae bacterium | reverse complement strand
ATAGCAAAAATAAAAATCTTACTTTCTCCTTTAAAAATATAAGGGTTGGCAGCACTAAGTGGCCGGTCTATGGTGGTTTATATAGCGGTGAAAAGGTAAAAGCAAGTCTTGAAGATGTGGAAATTACAGCTAGTAAGGCTAGTGTTTATATTCGAAAGAATCCAAAGAGTGAGATCGCTACGCAGTGTAATACCGGAGGATTTAAGGTGAAATCTGGTTCTAGTGTGACCGTGAAAGGGACTTGCATTCTGCAAGGAATAGAATCTTTTAATAATGGGGGCCCAATCAAAATTTCCCAAAGCAGCGAAGGAAAAAGTGCCAACCTTACCGTAGAGAAGGGAGCAAAGCTCATCATTGAGGGATGTACTTCTCTTGGGGGTTATTATAGTGGAAAAGGTGGAGGAATCTTAGTTGGAGAAGGGGGCAGCTTTACCAATAACGGAAGCGTGCTGATTCAGACAAACAAAACGGCATCAAGTAGTGGAGGAATCAGCATTGCAGATGGAGGGCAAGTGATACAAAATGGGGAGCTGACCATACAAAAGAATGAAATTTCCTCAGATGGACATGGCCAGGCAATCGACGTGCAAGGGACCTTATCTCTATTGAAAGGAAGCATAACTTCCCTAAAAGGGACGCTAGAAGCAAGGGATATTTTGCGAGTAAGTGGAAAATTAAAGGTCGACGGCGAAGTGGCAAAATTCCAAGTCATTGACGAAAATCAAGACAAGAATTGTATTCGAATAGAAAATGAGGGAAGTGCAAAAATCTTAAAAGGCCAGATTAGTGGAGGAAGAAATGGCATCTACAACGACGGAACTGTCCAAATCAAAGATGTCACAATCAAAAATCATGAAAAATATGGAATCTATCAAAATGGAACTTGTCTTATATCAGGTGACTTTTTGTGTAAAAATACAATCTTTTTAGAAGAAAAAAGGTATCTGATCCTAGAAGATGCCTTGAATCAAAATGCAAACATGAAGAGTGCATATCAGGAAGTATTAAGCCTAACTACGGCAAAGACGGATCGAAACTTAGGCAGAGTTATGATGGTGATCAAATCAGAGGAAAGTAAGATTAGTCAAAATGATATTGCACAGATGGTAGAAAGAGGACTTGCTTCTTACAAGGTAAGTGGATATTGTCTTCGAGCGGGACGGGGTAAAGATCAAAATGGAAGCGTAGGACAGGTCCTTTTGTCTAAAAAATACAAGATTACATACAAAGGCTTAAATGGCTTAAAGGACGGATATAGCATAACGCAGGACCTTGTAGGCAAAGAAGAAATTGCCTATTGGAAGGAAAATTATTGTTGCAATTTTGAAACACCGACCTTGTATAAAGAAGAGACCGATCATAGCTTGGTAAAGAGCCAAGCCTATAAATTTATAGGGTGGAGCCAAAAGAAAAATCCAGATATAGAAACAGACAAAGAGATTATTTTTACCAAGGCTCAAACCATATTGCCAACGGCTGATATTACTTGGTATGGTATATGGAAGCAGGCTCCTTTGGTGAAGTACCAGGGCAATTATGGGAAGCTCTCCTCAGATCGCTCATTTACTGGAGTAAAAAGGGAAGATCTCGTGGATGATACCAAGGGGGAGGCGCTCTATCAGTTGGTTGAAAATAAAGGACTAGATGGAACTAAGCCTTGGTTTTATAAGGAAGTTACATCCGCCAAAGGACAAGAAAAATATTCCTTTGTAGGCTGGTCTTTCGATAAAAATGCAACGTATGACCAGCTTTCTTTGACAAATGAAAAAGGCATCTATCTGCCTTTGGAAAAAATAAAGTTAGAACAAATCATCAGATATGCGAAAGCAACAGATGCCATAGAGACAAAGGATGACAAAGACTATCTCTTGCTGAAAGCAATCTATGATGCATATCCTGTATTTACAAAATATGAAGATATTACGGTTCTAGATGAAGACCTAGAACAGATTTCTGAGGAGCAATTACTAGAAGATATTATAGTCTCGGACCTAGAGGATGGCAGATTGCAAGGGCAAAGCCATCTTTGGGTGGAAGATTTTGAAAATATAAAAGAAGAAATGAAACAATTTCAAGAGACTGGTGCAGTGGACATTACCCTAACTGCCCAAGACGGTTATGGAAATAAAACAAGTCAACAGGTAACCTTGTGGGTAATCAAGTCGCAGGGAAGTGGCCAGTCAGAATATTATACGCGCTATATTAATGAAGATGCCTACAAAACAAACCAAAAGGCTGACTATAGTGAAACAAATGAACAAAAATATGGAGGATTGCTGGTGAATTCCATTTGGTATAAAAATGCATCTTATAAGCAAGTAATTGAGCAGGCATTTGAAAACCTAAATAACAATTCCTTTGTTCAGTGCTGGGAATTTGATGCAAAAGAAGTAAAACGAGTCAAAGAATTCGTGCATCAATATGGATATGGTAAGCTCAAAGATTCTCAGGCCATCAAGAAGTTTATGGATTTGTTTGCAACAAGGATAAATCTTGCCAAAAGTAGTGACTAGGTGCTACAATGTCTTTAGTCAAAATGGTCCCGCCTATCGCTTGATAAGTGGGACTTCTTAATAAAAGGAATCCAATGATGATGAAGAAAAGAATTGTAGCCATGCTTTTACTAGGAAGTCTGTTGACTCTTCCATTAAGCGGGTGCACGAATAAAGAGGCCTTGGAAAATGAAAAGGCCTATCGAACCGTAGGAATCAATGATTTAAAAGAAGGCAAATACGAAGATGCCATCAAGGCTTTCGACAAGGCCCTAGCGCAGAAAAAAGGCTCTGTTACTAATTTGGAAATTGATATTTGCTATTATAAGGCCTTAGCCCAATTTAAAAATGGAGATAGCGAGGATGCCATTTCCACTTATACGAGTGTCATTGAATATGATGATACACAAGATGCATATTATTTGCGAGGAAATGTCTACTTGCAAGAAAATCAGATCAAAAAGGCCATCTCTGATTTTGATCAAGCGATTGAGCGGGCAGAGGACTTTGGAGAAATGTCTTGCAAGGTAGCGACAGCGCTCCTTGGACAAAATCAACAAAAGAAAGCGAAGAGCTACTTGAAGGCGGTCATTCAAAAGGCGGGAACTTCTGTAGATGATTACTACAATGTGGGAAATGCCTATTATCTTTTGGAAGATTATGATACGGCAATTGATTATCTTGAAAAGGCAAAGTCTAAGAGAGATGATGCCTTACTTCTTCTTGCAAAAGTTTATTTGGCAAAAGGAGAGACTGGAAATGCCACTGCCCAGGTTGAAGAATATAGCAGCGTGCATGAAAATGACAGTGAAGCCCTCAACCTTGCCGGATGCGTAGCCATGGCAAATGAAGATTATGAAACAGCAGCTTCCTGCTTTCAAAAGGGACTAAAGGTAGAAAATCCATCCAATGCCCAGGAACTATTGAAAAATGAAATTGCAGCATATGAATATCTAGGGGATTATGAGACAGCTAGTACTTTGATGGAAGAGTATCTAAAGAAGTATCCAGAAGATCAAGAGGCTGTTCGGGAAAATACATTTATTTCCACTAGAATCACATCGGATGAGGAATCTTAAGATGGCAGAAGAAATCAAAGAAATAACAGAACGTCTGATATTAGTGGGAGTGAGCCTAAAAGATGGAGATGATACCAAAGACTCCATGGAGGAGTTGGCTCTTTTGTGCAAAACTGCTGGTGGACAGGTCGTAGATCAAATCGTACAAAATCGAGAGCGAGTACACCCAGGAACCTATGTGGGGAAGGGTAAGATTGAAGAAATCAAGGAAAGTCTTCTTTTCTTTGAGGCGGATGGAATTGTCTGTGACGATGAACTTTCGCCTGCTCAGATGAAGAATCTAGAAGATGAACTAGGATGCAAGGTAATGGATCGAACCTTGGTGATTTTGGATATATTTGCAGCAAGAGCAAGGACGGCAGAGGGCAAACTTCAGGTAGAACTAGCCCAGCTGAAATATTCCATGACAAGACTTGCAGGATTTGGACGGTCCATGTCTAGACTTGGAGGAGGAATTGGAACAAGAGGACCAGGTGAGACCAAGCTAGAAGTGGATCGACGGGTAATAAAGAATCGAGTTGCGCAGCTTTCTAGAGAATTAAAGGAAATGCAGCAGCATCGCCAAGTGGCAAGGAATCAACGCCAACACTCTCACCTTCCCGTATTAGCAATCGTTGGCTATACCAATGCAGGAAAATCTACTCTGTTAAATTATTTGACAGATGCCAATGTGTTACAAGAAGACAAACTCTTCGCAACACTAGATGCTACCACAAGAAAGATGGCTTTGCCCAACAAACAGGAGATTTTGCTAACGGATACGGTTGGATTTATCCGAAAATTACCACATCATTTGATAGAAGCTTTTCAAAGTACACTAGAAGAGGCTAAGTATGCAGATCTTTTGATCCATGTCATTGATGCATCCAATCCACAAAGAGATAAGCAGATGCACATTGTATATGAAACATTAGACCGTCTAGGTGTTAAGGATAAACCAATCATTACCCTCTTTAATAAGCAGGACCTTGTGTCCGATGATGAGATTTTACGAGATTTTCGGGCAGAAGAAACCATTCGAACCAGTATTGTAAAAGGTCAAGGCATAGAAGAGTTGTTTGCGGCGATTGAAAAGCAGCTTCGAGGGGACAAGGTCTATATTGAAAAGATATTTCCTTATGAAGAAGGAAATAAAGTAGCACAAATCCGAAAAAATGGTGAGCTTATAGCAGAAGAGTATGTGGCAGAAGGCGTTTTGGTAAAGGCTTATATTTCTAAAACGTTAGCTGGTCAATTGAATATTCATTGATTTTTCTAAAAACATAATAAGCATCATAGTGTATAATAATGGGGAAAGAAAGGCAGAAAAGAACATGTCATTATTAATTAAAAATGCAACCGTCGTAGATCCGAAGACCAAGACCGTTAAACAGTCAGATGTCTTGATTGAAGGAAAAAAGATTGCCAAGATTCAAGAAGAAATTACTGATCAGGCAGAGAGAACTGTGGATGCAAGTGGATGTTATTTGATGCCAGGACTTGTGGACTTGCATGTTCATCTTAGAGATCCTGGTTTGGAATACAAAGAAGATATTGAAACAGGCTCGAAAGCAGCAGCGGCAGGTGGATTTACCACTATTTTGGCTATGCCAAATACCAAGCCGGTAGCAGATCATGTGGATGTCATCAATTATGTAAAGAATAAAGCGAAGGATCTATCCCCAATTCGCATTTTGCAGATTGGAGCCGTAACCTGTGGACAAAAAGGAGAAAAGCTTGCAGACATTGAAGGCATGGTAAAGGCAGGAGCACCAGCCATCAGTGAAGATGGAAAAAGTGTGATGAATTCAGCCGTCTACTATGCAGGTATGCAAGAAGCGAAGAGGCTGCAGATTCCAGTATTTGCCCATTGTGAGGATATCAATCTGGTGCGTGGTGGTGTTTTGCATGAAGGAACAAAGGCTAGTCAGCTTGGATTAAAGGGAATTACAGGTTCCGTTGAGGATGTAATCGCAGCGAGAGATATGATCTTTGCTTCGGAAATCGGAGTGAAGCTTCATCTATGTCATGTTTCTACGGCCCTTAGTGTGGATTTATTGTCCTTTGCTAAAAGTAGAGGGGCAGATGTGACCGGTGAGGTGTGTCCACATCATTTTGCCTTATGTCAGGATGATATCCCTAAGGATGATTCCATGTATAAGATGAATCCGCCATTACGTTCAAAGGAAGATCAACAAGCCTTAATTAAAGGCTTGTCAGATGGCACCATTGAAGTAATCGCAACAGATCATGCCCCACATAGCAAAGAAGAAAAGCAAGGTGGCATGGTAGGAAGTCCATTTGGTATTGTTGGTCTTGAGACAGCAGCCGCTTTGACCTATACAAAGCTAGTCAAAGAAGGCATTCTAGATATTTGTCAGATGGCAGAAAAGATGAGTTACAATCCAGCACAGATTATCGGACTAGACCGTGGTCAGATTGCAGAAGGAAAGGTTGCAGACCTTATGATTTTTGATCCGAATGAAGTCTGGACCGTGAAGGCTGATGAATTTTATTCAAAGGGAAAGAATACTCCTTTTGATGGATGGAACTTGTATGGAAAAGTAAAAGCCACCATATTTGATGGTGAGATTGTATTTGAAAAGTAAAGGAGAAATAGCATGGTAGGAAAGTTAATCGAAGGAATTAAAAAGACAGGTGCACCAATCGTAGTAGGACTCGATCCTAAATTAGAATATGTACCAGAACAGATCCAAAAGGCAGCATTTCAAGAATATGGTGAAAATCTTGAAGGAGCAGCCCAGGCAATTTGGGAATTTAACAAAAAGATTATTGATGCAACCTATGATTTGATTCCAGCAGTAAAGCCACAGATTGCTATGTATGAAACCTTAGGAATTGAGGGATTAAAGGCTTTTCAAAAGACAGTAGATTATTGCCACGAAAAAGGGCTAGTAGTAATTGGAGATATTAAGCGTGGAGACATTGGGTCTACATCAGAGGCTTATGCAATAGGACATCTTGGAAAGGTGAAGATTGGAAATCAGACATTTTCAGGATTTAATGAAGACTTTGTAACGGTCAATCCATATCTAGGTAGCGATGGTGTTAAGCCATTTCTGAAGATTTGCCAGGAAGAAAATAAGGGACTATTCATCTTGGTGAAAACATCCAATCCTTCTTCCGGAGAATTCCAAGATCGCCTTATTGATGGCAGACCTTTATATGAGCTCGTAGCAGAAAAGGTAGTAGAGTGGGGCTTAGACTCCATGGAAGATGGATATTCTAATGTGGGAGCTGTCGTAGGAGCAACCTATCCAGAAATTGGTCGTGCCCTTCGAAAAGCTATGCCAAAAAGCTTTATTTTGGTACCAGGCTATGGAGCACAAGGTGGCAAGGGCGCAGATCTTGTAGATTATTTCAACGAGGATGGACTTGGAGCTATTGTTAATTCTTCAAGAGGAATTATCGCAGCATATAAGCAGGAAAAATATGCCAAGTTTGGGGCAGAACACTTCGAAGAAGCTTCTCGCCAAGCAGTAGTAGATATGATCGAAGATATTTCCGGTGCCTTAGAACAGGCAAAATAAAGATAAGGTGAATAAAGATGATGAGTGAGAAGAAAAAAGAGATTGCCAAGGTGCTGATGCAAGAAGAATTGGCACAGGACGTATATAGTATGTGGTTGTTATGTCCACAGGTGGCTTCTAGCGCAAAGCCGGGTCAGTTCATTTCTCTTTATTGTAAAGATGCTGCCCATATATTGCCAAGACCAATTAGCCTTTGCGAGATTGACAAGGAGGGCGGAAAGCTTCGTATTGTTTATCGCAAGGTGGGATTTGGAACGGAAGAATTCTCCCAGATGAAAGAGGGAGATGAAATCATGATTGTGGGTCCTTTGGGAAATGGATTTACAGAAGAAGAAGGCAAGGCAATCATTGTTGGTGGTGGAATTGGAGTGCCTCCAATGCTAGAATTTGCAAAACAAGTAAAGGGTGATAAGGTAGCTGTTATGGGCTATCGAGACCAGCAACTCTTCCTAAAAGAGGACTTTGAAAAATATACCGACATAAAGGTAGCTACAGAAGATGGCAGCGCAGGTGTGAAAGGCAATGTCATAGATGCCATAAAGGAAA
>CAVJBW010000066.1:0-7686 GCA_963647625.1 Lachnospiraceae bacterium | reverse complement strand
GTCCAGTCTGTATTTAAATTTTGGCTAATCAGCTCGCAAAATTCTGCTGGATAGCCCTCGCGCAGCATCATCTCATAGAGCTCCATGCTCTTTGCTGTTCTTGGTTTCATATCTTCTCCTTGTTCTTTTTAAAATGATATCTTCCTTTTCCATATTCCATGTCCACCATCACGCCTTTCTTCTAGCTTCCTCTAGCCTTCTTCTAATACCCAGGCAAAGGCCTTGGCCATGCGAATCTGAGGTTCCTGAAAATGATTCCCCGGATTCCATTGCAAGCTGGTCCTCACCCCTTGATCTATCAGTACTTGTTCGCACTCTCTGATGCAATCTGCCACTGTGGCCATAACAGGATTCCTCGTCTTCGCTTCACGGTCCCCAAGGCTAAGATATACGGAGGGACTCAAGATCCTATTCTTCTTGAGATAGGGTACAAAATCCGGAAACCAAAGGGAAGGTGATGCTGCTGCCACTCCTGAAAATAGATCTGTCTGGCAGGCTGCCCACAGGGAAAATAAGCCGGCAAGAGAATATCCACCAATATAATATTGCTTGTCAGGGTCTTGGCATAAATCCATAATCTGAGCCAAAGTCTTCCTAGCTCCACCTTGAAAGTCTTCCCCTTTAAATACAGCTGGTGCTTCCCAAGGAGATAAGTCTCGATTCCAATTCTCAACCTTTATAGCCAACAGCTGACAATCCCTGCCATAAAGCCGCCCAATCTCTTCCATCTCTTCTGAAATGGTCTCAAGATTATGGTCTCCTATAGGCTGCACCAAAACAAGGGACGCTGATGGAGTTCCATATTCTAATATCGTCACTTTCCTTCCCCCTTATTGTAATATAATATCCTAAAAACAGACATACCACTTCACCTTGGACTTGCTATAATGCAAGATAATCCTTCTTTGCATTCCGAGCACATCGATCCTGCAATCAAATCTCAATAAATCTGTGGTGACAATCACTTCACTTGGCAGCATCAACCTCTCTGAAGCAATCACGGAGTAGGACTTAATCCTATAGACATTATAAACCTGCTCATCATCCTGCACCCGTATCTTAATAGGAATAATGGAGCCATCTGTACAATGCTGACAGATCACATCCACTGGTCTTTGCATCTGTTCACCACCACCTTGTGGACCTATTATAGAACGTATGTTTGGATTTGTCTATAGAAAATTGTCTTCTATTTTCAAAAAAATTTTACTTGACCTTAAGTCCGCTTTAAGTGCTATGCTAAGGCAAATAGATGGGAGCGATTACATAATTTAAATGCTCCCCAATAAAAAAAGGAAGTGTAAACCAATGAACTGTGAAGAACTAAGAGTAGACATGCGAATCCCCAATCCAGTCGGGGCGCAAGAAATGATGCGAGACAATCAGGTGATGTTCAAGCTGAACCACACCTTGCCATTTACAGAAGAATATAAAGACTTATTAAAAGAACTCTTTCAAGACAACTTGGGAAGTGACAGCTATGTGGCTGCTCCCCTAAGTGGAGCCTGCGTCAGCAGTATGAAGATTGGCAATCGGGTCTTTATCAATTCCAATCTCCTTGCTATGGCGAGAGGCGGTATTACCATTGAAGATGATGTGCAGATTGCAGCCAATGTCCAGCTCCTTTCCAACAATCATGATGTCTATGACCGCCAGGTCCTTACCTGCAAGCCCATCTTGATTCAAGAAGGCGCGTGGATCGGCGCCGGCGCAACGATTCTACCTGGTGTATCCATCGGCAAATATGCCGTTGTGGGAGCCGCATCTGTTGTCACAAAGGACGTTCCTGACTATGCCATTGTCGTAGGCAATCCCGCCAAGGTCATCAAGATGCTGGATCCTGAGAAATTCTCTAAGGATGAAACCTGCTGATCTCCCGTCCTATCCAGGTCATGATCACATCTACCAAATAATCCTGCTGCACCTTGCTTAGCTCCTTGCCAGGCTGCAACTTGTGCCATTTGCGAATACATTCCCGGCAGCAAGTTGCAGTAGCATGCTGGGCAATAAAAACAGGATGTCCCTTCGTAGGAGTCTGCCGGCCATCATTGGGAATCACTGCCGGCGCCTGCCTCTTGGCAATGAAATCCTGGGCATGCTGCTTGATGGTATCGAGCCCCTTTTCCTGGATATAGTCGAAGTCCTTCTGCTTTAAGTGAAAGCTGCTTCGAAACTTCGAATGTTCCAGTCGGTGGAAGAGCTGGGTATACCACTCTTTTTTTGTCAATGAGGTCACTCCTTTCGTCTATACCTTCTTTGATAATAGTCCATGGTTCGATATTCAATCACATCCCGCATCTGCTGTGCAAAGACTGGATGAGCGATGCATTCTCCCAGTTCGTCTCGCAAAGCAAGGGCATAGCCTTCCTTTTTAACGAAAAAGGTCTCTCCAGATTTCAGCAGAAAATGTACTGGCATATTCTTAATCTTCTTTATATGGTCATTGTCACAGATGCTTTGGTAGGCAGAGTAGGTGATGTTGGTCTCTAGATCCTTCCAATTAGAGCCGGTGGAAAAAAATTCTTTCCAGCTATCTAACAATTCCTCTTCCGTCACCGCCATGCGAATCTTTCCATGATTATAAAATGCCATCAATACCGGCATCTTGTAGACCTTGGTCATATTGGTATTTTCGATTAGGCTTATAAAATCCTTGCCCATCGTCTGGCAAAAATCCTTTTGTTGGTCTGATAAATCTCCCATGGATGCTAGGTAATCCAAGTAGTGTTTGAAAAGATTTTCCTTTGATTTTTTCAGGACACACTGGTAGATTTCATCATTCATATAGGTAAACAAATCCATGCGAGAAGGTACCCGTCCTAGCCGCTCTTTTATGCTATGGTACTCTTCACGAATCAAGTCAGCTAGCTTTCTTTGCTGGCGATCCATTTGCTCAAACAAATCAATCAATTGCATATCAAAGTCTATGATGCAATCATCTGGAACCAACATACGCTGTGATGAATAATCCGCGCCATTTCCCAGGCTATCTTGCTCAGTCAAAAGGAAGCGTACTCGTCCTGCTTTTTCATAATTGCCGATAAAGTCTAGCACCGTCAGGTAGTCTTTGCCTTGGGCGCGACGAAGGCCTCGGCCTAATTGCTGCAAAAATACCACTGGCGATTGGGTGGGGCGAAGAAAGAGCACCATATCCACAGCAGGAATATCAACTCCTTCATTGAACATATCCACCGAAAAAATCACCTTGATTTCTCCAGAAATCAACTTGGCAATGGCTACTTCTCGATCCTCGCTCTCCTCCCCACTGGAATTGCTATATACGGCAACGGATGGGATTCCTCTTTTGCAAAATTCCCGGGCCATCTCTTGTGCATGCTGCCTAGAACAGCAAAATCCCAAGGCCCTTCTTGAACCATATTTGCAATAATATTTGTAAATCAGGTCGTGACGATGAACATTGCCGATGTAAGCCTCATTTAGCTCTTTTTCGTCATAGCGGCCTCGCACCAAATGAAAGGTAGAATAGTCCGTATCGTCATAGATTCCATAATAATGAAAAGGCACCAAGATGCCCTTGTTAATGGCTTCTTTCAGGGTGATTTCATAGGGTACATTGTAATCGCAGATCTCGTAAATATTTTTGCCATCCATTCTCTCTGGAGTCGCTGTCAGACCCAGCAAGAATTGTGGCTTGAAATATTCCACGATTTTTCTATATTGATCATTGACCGCATGGTGAAATTCATCCACCACCAGATAGTCAAAATAATCCGGAGCAAAATAATCCTCGCATAGATACTCCCTTCTTCCCAAAGTAGCTACCGAGGCAAATATTACCGACCGATTGGTCACCTTTTCCTCTCCATTAAAGAAGCCAAAGTCTTCACTTTCCCGAACATTTTTAAAGGAAATCGCTGCCTGCTTTAGGATCTCCTCCCGATGTGCCACAAATAGCACCCTCTTATAGTCTTTCGAGTCAAAGGCTGCCAAATAGGTCTTTCCTACTCCTGTCGCCGCAGATACCAGGGCTTTCTTCGCCCCTTCTGCCCTAGAACTTTCCAGGGCGCACAAGGCTTCGATCTGAGCTCCTCTTGGTTCGAAGAAAGGCTGCACCTTGGAATGGGTTTCCATCTCTTCTTGCTCATACCGATCCAAGTCCTTTGCCACAAGGGGCCTATGCCAATTCTTGGAATAATTGCGTAGCTCCTCCTCATCAATCTCTATGGAGTGATGTTCAAACAGATCCTCAAAGGTCTGGTAGAACTTTTCATAATTGTCTGGGTCCGCCTTGCTGCTAAAGCGATAGTTCCACTCAATCCCTGATGTCAGGGCGCTTCTGGAAATATTGGAAGAGCCTACATAGATTTCGCTATATCCATCGTAGTGAAAGAGATAGGACTTGGGATGAAAGGAGCGATTCTTATCATTGTAAAATCGCAAATCCACCTGATCTTTTAGCTTCCTTTTGATCAAATATAAGGCGGAAGGCTGGGTAATGCCTAGATAGTTCCCGGTAAGGATTCTGATCTTGGCTCCCCTTTTCAAGGCTTTTTCCAGGTCTTTGATCAGAAGCTTGACTCCAGATTCCATCAAAAAGGATACGATGATATCTACAGAATGTGCCTTGGCCAGACTATTTACCAGTTGGTAATATAGCTGCATACGACGATTTGCATCCCCGGTCATAACATCTGTGGAATAGTCTTTTAAGTTGTCTAAGGCTTCTTCATTTCTAGCATTTGCAGACAATTGTATCACCTCGCTCCTACTTCTTTCCTTCTAGCCAAAACACTCCTTCACAACCTCAATCACCCTTTCCTGCTGCCACTCTTCCATCTTGTTATCACTTGGCAGACACAGGCCACGGGCAAAGAGGTCTGCTCCCATATCTACCGGCCTTGCATCTTTGCTTTCGCTAGCGATATAGGCATTGCTTCGACCCCGTCCATCTCCAGACCTGGTGATATAAGGATGCATCCGGTACATCGGCTGCATGTGCATAGGTTTCCATAGAGGGCGGCCTTCTGCATTGATGCGGCTAAGGGCCTCTAGGATCTGTGTCGGGCAGGACTTGCCCGGTTCTGGTTGGTAGAGGGCCTTGTGATCATCTCTTATCTGTAGGCACATGGCATCGGGATGGATGACCATGGCGCTGAGCCAGTAGTTTGGCTCACAGCCTTCAAGGATCGGATTCATAGAAACCGGCAGGCCTACGAAGCCTTCCTGGTATCGCTGCCAGATCTTTTTCTTTGCTTCTATATGTTCTTCTAGATGGGCATACTGGCCTCGGATGACCCCTGCGACTACATTGCTCATGCGATAATTATAGCCTACCTCTTCGTGCTGATACCAAGGAGCATCCTCTCGGCTCTGGGTAGACCACTTTCGAGCTCGATTCGCATCCTCTAGCTGATTGGTTAGCAGGCAGCCCCCTGAGCTACCGGTGATGATCTTGTTGCCATTATAACTGATGGCTGCATAGTCTCCAAAGCTTCCACACTGCCTTCCTTCTACGGTAGCACCCATGGCCTCTGCGGCATCTTCTACCAAGAGGGCTCCGTGCTTTTCGCAGATCTCTTTGATCTGCTGCACTTTCCCTGGAAATCCATACAGTTCCACATAGACCACCAGCCGCACCTCAGGATACAGCTCAAAGGCCTTCTCTAAGGCCTGTGGGTCCATGTTCCAGCTCTCTTCTTCCGTATCAATAAAAACCGGGATTCCTCCCTCATAGATGATGGGATTCACCGTGGCATCAAAGGTCATATCTGAGCAAAATACCCTCTTGCCTTCCAATGCTCCATGGGAAACGGCTGGTCTTCCATAGAGTCTCTCTCCAGCCAGCTTCATGCACAGATGCAAGGCGGCGGTACAAGAGGAAAGGCCCACGGCATACTTGACCTGTGCCTTGTCCGCGGCAATCTCTTCTACTTGATTAATATTTTCACCTACGGTAGACATCCAGTTGGTCTGATAGGCTTCTGTCATATATTGCAACTCTTCTCCATGCATCGTAGGAGAAGCAAGCCATAGTTTTGTTTCAAATGCTTCCATATTGATCTCCTTTATTCCCGTATGGTCTGTGGCCCGGATTCGCTCATGTCAGGCCAGGTCAGCACTCCGGTTTTCATCGCTTCTTCATATCTTGATATCTTGTAAGAGAGGCGGGCCATGGTCTCTTCGATCTGGGCCTTTTGCTTTTGCAAGGTCTCCATCTGATGACTCAATAGGTCAAGTCTTGCCGGAATCGTCTCATCTCCTGCCTCAAATAGCCTTCGATATTCGATGATACTTTCAATTGGCAGGCCGGCTCCCCTCATACATAGGGCATTTTCAATCCATTTTAAATCATTTTCCTGATAGTCGCGGATTCCGCTAGAGGTTCTGGTCACTGGTGGAATCACATTGACCTGCTCATAATAACGAAGGGTCGCTTGGGACAAGCCATAGTTTTCAGATACTTCTTTGATTGTCATATGTCACCTCTTATTGATTTGCCATTTGCTTCTTTTATTGGTTGCCTTTTTGCTCCCCGGGCCCTTATGCTGCATCAGTACAATAGAGATCATCACGATGATGATTCCTAGATAATGCCACAATCCTAGCTGTTCCCCTAGTAGGCAGACCCCTATCATCGCTGCTGTCACCGTCTCCATGGAGGCAAGCACCGGCACCTTGCTGCTCTCACGCATTTGCTGCACTCCTCGGTAATAGAAGAGATAGCCAATTGCCGTTGGAATCAAGGCATAGAAAAATCCCAGCCCCACCACCGGAAGGTTCCAGCTCATGGGCGTCTCCCATGGCCGCATAAAGATTGCTAGAAATATAGTCGCAAATAGGTAGCTGTAGGTACTGACTACGAAGGGATCACTATCCTCTCCGGCCAGCTTTCCAAAAATGGCGGTAAGGGCATAGCAAAGTCCAGATGCCACCCCAAAGAAAAGTCCAGATATGGACAAGGCCTCTAGGGTAAATTGCCCCCCTGTCGCTGCCAAGACGCATCCCACTACATTGATGACTAGGGCAATGCTCTTACGGGACGTAATCTTCTCCCGAAAGAAAATCGCCGAGAAGATAGCCGTAAATACTGGCGCTACATTTAACAAAACGGCGCTGATGGTTACCCCAATCTCCACCACGGCCCAGCTATAAAAGACATTGTAAATGCCGTGGCAGACCAGGCCCAACAAGGCACTGAACAATAGAACCCTTTTGCTGACGCGAAATGCCTTCCCCCCGCTGCGTAGCAAGGTGATCACTAGCAGGATGACAAAGGCAAAGGCCATACGCAAAAAGCTAATGGCTGCAGCCGAAGCTCCTGCCTCGGACATCAGATGTATGAATAGACCGATACTTCCCCACAGACAGCCGGCAATAAAGATTAGCGCTGCACCCCGATCGATGGTTTTCATGATTTGTTTCCCTCACTTTTCTATATAAAGTGTAACGCGAATTTGGGAATTTGCATAGATGGAATTGGGGAAATGGAGGTTTCCATTACCTTTGTGTTGTTATTGATTTATGTTCAAGAAAAAGCCGCCTCTCACGAAGCGGCTCCCAAACTTACTATATTCTATTTAAAATATTTGACACAAAATCCCGTTTCTTATTTTTAGAAATTTCATCATATACTTTTTCTTCTATTTCTCTTACATTTTTATTTCGAATTAATTCAGCGATAGGATTCTTTTTTTCATAAAGCTCTTTTGCTACATATTCAATAGT
>CAVJBW010000065.1:0-7729 GCA_963647625.1 Lachnospiraceae bacterium | reverse complement strand
CCTTTGAAGGAGCTACGGCAAAGGACCTTGAATTTTCTTATTCCGAAGAGCAGATTCTAAAGGACTTTTCTCTTTCCATTGAAAAGGGCAAAATTATCGGAATCCATGGGGCAAGTGGTTGTGGAAAATCCACTTTATTAAAGCTCCTTATGAGATTTTGGGACATTCAAAAGGGAAGCATTCAGATTTCTAAAAAGGAGATATCTTCTATTCCTACAAAAAATTTGCGTAATATGCAAACTTATGTAACACAAGATACATTTCTCTTTCATGATACCATTGCAAATAATATTTCCCTTAAAAATCCGGAGTTTACCAGGGAGCAAATCATACAAGCTGCTAGGCTAGCAGCCATAGATGAGACCATTTCATCCTTCCCTCTTGGATATGATACGGTAGTGGGAGAAATGGGAGATAATTTGTCAGGAGGAGAAAGGCAGCGAGTTGGACTTGCAAGAGCCTTTTTGTATCAGAGTGATTTTTGGCTACTAGATGAGCCAACATCCAATCTAGATGCATTGAATGAAGGTCTGATTCTAAAAAGCATCAAGGAAAATGCCAAGGATAAGACCATCCTTTTGGTATCCCATAGAAGGTCTACTTTAAATATAGCAGATGAAGTAATTTGCATGGAATCAGGACGCATTTCCTAAAAATACAACCTATACGAAATCCCTTCATGTATGATAGAATAGGAAATTGATAAGAAGATCATACAAAAGAAAGGGAAAATCATGGGATATAGAGAATATTCTTTAACAGAATTTGTAGATGACTTAGCTTCTGCAAAGCCAGCTCCCGGAGGCGGAGGAGCCAGTGCTTTTGTAGGAGCTTTGGCTATTTCTTTGGGCAATATGGTAGGAGAGCTTACCCTTGGAAAAAAGAAATATGCCAGCGTAGAAGATCAAATAAAAGAATTGATGGAGCGGGCAGATGGAATTCAAAAAGAGCTATTAGAGCTGATTGATCAAGATGCTGTCTGTTTCTTGCCACTGGCAAAAGCCTATGGCATTCCAAAGGACGATCCTTCGAGAAGTCAAGTCATGGAAGAAGCCTTAAAGACTGCTTGCCAAGCCCCAATGGACATCATGAAAGCCTGCACGAAGACTATTGATGTTATAGATGGCTTTGCCAATCTTGGATCAAAGATAGCGATTTCAGATGCTGGATGCGGCGCGATTCTGGCAAAATCGGCAATGGAGGCAGCAATTCTTAATATCTATATTAATGCAAAGTCTATGACCGATCGAGACTATGCCAAGCAGCTGGTGGATCAGGCAGAAGGCCTATTAGATAAGTATGGTCAAAAAGCCCAGCTGATTTATACAAAAGTAGTAGAAGGGATTCGTTAATTATGGCAATTTTATTAAAAGGAGCTCCAGTAGCCCAAGAACTCAATTCAAAGATGATAAAGCAGGTAGCCTTGCTGAAAGAAAAGGGAATCCAACCAACCCTTGCAATTCTTAGAGTAGGAGAAAGAGAAGATGACCTTTCTTACGAAAGAGGTGCCATGAAGCGATGCGAGAAGGTGGGGGTTTCCGTTAAAAATGTTATTTTACCTCAAGATGTGCCAGCAGAAGAATTCTATGAGACTCTAGAAGAGTTAAATCACGATGATACGGTTCATGGAATCTTGATGTTTCGTCCTTTGCCAGAGCAAATCGATAATGAAAAAGCTCGCCAGATGCTAGATCCCGCCAAAGATGTTGATGGTTGTACCGATGGGTCTTTATCGGGAGTATTTACCAATGCAAAGATTGGATTTGCTCCATGTACGGCCCAGGCAGCAACGGAAATCCTCAACTATTATGGCATCAATCTAGAAGGTAAGAAGGTAGCAGTACTTGGTCGCTCCCTTGTTGTAGGAAGACCAGTGGCTATGATGCTTCTTCACAAAAATGCGACAGTAGCAATCGCTCATTCTAAAAGCGTCGACCTTCCAGCAACAACGAAAAATGCAGATATCTTAGTTGTCAGCATTGGTAAGATGGAAAGTGTTGGAGCGGAATATGTCAACAAAGGCCAGATCGTCATTGATGTGGGAATCGGCTGGAACCAGGACAAAGGCAAGCTGTGTGGCGATGTGATTTTTGACGAGGTAGATCCTATTGTGTCTGCCATTACCCCGGTACCTGGAGGGGTAGGAGCTGTAACTACTGCTGTATTGGTATCCCATGTGGTAGAGGCAGCACTTAAAAAATTAGAAGGCTAGTCATTAAATTTGTAAATCTGTATAAAAAAATTATTAGATTTCTACAAAAATGACTAAAAATATGAGAAAGAATAGGTTATAATAGTCTTACAAGATGAACTGACCTTAAAGAGTAACATCTAAGGGGGAAGGCAGAACATAAGATAGATTATTATGCGAATAAGCCGAAGAAGAATTTCGGCTTCCTTAAAATACCAATCATCTCTGCGTTCACTCTATGGATTTGTGAATGCAGAGATTTTTTAATGTGATAGAAAATTCTGAGGAATTCCCTATTAGAAAAAATTGACTAGGAGAAATTAATGAGACAGATTGCATTTTATGGAAAGGGAGGAATCGGTAAATCTACCATTGTCTCGAACCTTTCCGCTTCCTTGGCTTTGCAAGGATACAAGGTATTACAAATTGGTTGCGATCCCAAGGCGGATTCTACTATAGGACTGAGAAATGGCAAGGACTTGCCTACGGTTATGGAAGTTATGCGCAGTAATCTTCAAGATATGAATCTTGAGGATGTGGTATGTGAGGGCTATGGAGGCGTCATCTGTGTGGAAGCAGGAGGCCCTTTGCCAGGAGTTGGATGCGCTGGGCGTGGGATTATGACTGCTTTGGAAAAGCTAGAAAAACTCCATCTATATGAGGTCTATCAGCCGGACTATGTCTTTTACGATGTCCTAGGTGATGTAGTATGTGGTGGCTTTACGATGCCGATTCGAGGGGGCTACGCAAAAGATGTCTATGTGGTCACTTCAGGAGAGAATATGTCTATTTATGCGGCGGCGAATATCATGCAAGCAATTCGTCATTTTAGTGGAAGAGGATATGCGACTTTAAAAGGCCTGATCTTAAACCAGAGGGACCTTCAAAGGGAGGAAGAAAAGGTCTTAGAGCTTGCAGCGGATTTTGAGACTTCCATTGTGGGCAAGATTCCTAGAAGTCATCTAGTGACAGATGCAGAAGAAGGACAAATGTCCCTTATGGAATATGCACCAGAGAGTGAAGTTGGCCTTGCATATAAGAAGCTAGCTTTGGTCTTATAGCGAAGTAGGAGAGATAGATGTTAAAAAAATTAGGAGAAGATAAGAGAAAAGTTCTTGCAAAGCCGATTTCAAAGTGTCAATTTCCCTCACCCTTTGAGGCAGGACTAGAATATAGCTCTCCGGCTAGAGGAACCTGGAATATTGTACATACCGGAATGCTTATTCCCCAATGTCATGAGATCTTTGTTTGCGCTTATGGTTGCTTGAGGGGAGTGGTTCTAACGGCTGCAGAAATGAATGCTTTGGATCGTTACTCAGCCATCAGTATACAAGAAGAAAATGTTCTATATGGTGGAATGGAAGAACTTATGATTGAAGGCGTCAGCGATATTATCTCCAAGTTAGAAAGAGAGCCAAAGGCGATCTTGCTCTTTATTTCCTGCCATCATTTCTTCTTAGCCTATGATCAGGAAATGGTATTTGAGACCCTAAAGGAAAGATTTCCCCAGATCCGTTTTACCGATAGCTATATGATTCCGACTCTTAGAAAAAGCGGTATTACACCAGATCAAAGAATGCGTATTCAGCTCTATCGATTTTTGGAAGAATCAAAAGAAAAAGCTCCCAATCGCATTAACTTTATAGGAAGCAATCATTCCATCGATTCGGATAGTGAACTATTAGGATGGCTTACTAGAGAAGGATTTGATGTGTGGGACCTTCCTAGATGTAAGACCTTCGAAGAATATCTAGAAATGTCAAAATCTTCGATCAATATTTATTATGAACCCTTGGCCCATATGGCTGCAAAGGATATGGAAGAGCGACTTTCGATTCCCTCTTGTTATCTAAGCTTTAGCTTTCAAGAAGAGGAGCTAGATCGAGGCTATCAAAAGCTTGCAAAGGCTTTGCACATAGATGCGCCAGACTTTTCTGAAGAAAAAAAACAAATGCGTCAGGCTTTACTAGCAACAAAAGAACTTGTGAAAGAGACTCCTTTTGCTTTGGATTATACCTTCACCTTTAAAACATTAAGCTTTGCGAAGCTGCTTTTAGACAATGGATTTTGCTTAGAGCGAATCTATGTGGATGCCTTTGTAGAAGAAGAGAGGGATCTGTTCGAAGAAATAAAAGAGGACTATCCTAGCTTAGCAATTCTTCCGACCAACCAGCCGGCCATGCGTTTTTGTCATGAGGATGCACAAGGTAAGGTAATCGCTTTAGGGGAGAAGGCTGCCTATTTTGAAGGGACCAATCATTTTGTACAGGTTGTGGAAAGCGGAGGCTATTTTGGCTATCAGGGCATCGTAAAGATCTGTCAAATGATTCAAGAAGCCTATCTGGTAGAAAAAGAGAGAAAAACAAGAATTCAAAGAAAGGGATTTCGGTGTGAAAGCTGCCTATGAAACAAGTAGTAAGTAAAATATCCACTTATTCTTCCGATGAATTTGGAGTCTGTTCTGCTTTATACGAACTCGGTGGAATGGTGGTGATCCATGATGCGTCAGGATGCAATTCTACCTATACCACCCATGATGAGCCAAGATGGTATGATATGGATTCTATGATTTATATTTCTGCTATTTCAGAAATGGAAGCCATTATGGGAGATGATGAAAAGTTCATAAATGACCTGGTTTGTACAGCTAACAAGCTGAGGCCTGCTTTTATCGCTTTGGTGGGAGCTCCTATTCCCTATATGATTGGAACGGACCTTGAGGCAGTTGCAAAGGAAGTGAATCGGCGCTGTAAGATACCTAGCTTTTCCTTCCCCACCAATGGCATGCAATATTATACCAAAGGAATTTCCATGGCCCTTGTTAAGTTAGTAGAGCAATATATCTTGCCGAGTAAAGTTAAAAAAAATACTTGCCATGAGATTGTGGTCAATATTCTTGGGGCAACGCCATTGGATTTTTCCATTAATTCCACGATAGATTCTATAAAAAATTGGATTTACGCAAATGGAATGAAAGTAGGCTGCTGTCTGGCTATGGGAAGCCAACTTGAAGAAATCCAAAAGGCAAAGGCAAGTGATGTGAATCTGGTGATTTCCACAGGGGGACTTAAAGCGGCACAGCTTATGGAAGAGAAGCTTTCTATGCCTTATGTAGTAGGAGTTCCTTATGGGAGGGAATTTTCGATATTACTTGCAAATAAAATCAAACTTGCCTATGAAAAGGGAACATCCATGATCGCTTATGAGGAGGAAGAGCCTAGTCAAGGCGGACAAGAGTCTCAGATTGTAATCATTGGGGAGAATGTTATCAGTGCTTCTTTGGCAGCTGCTTTAGAAAGTGAATTAAAGCAAAAGATTCGTGTGCTTTGTCCTCTAGGCAGTGAACTATTGCGAAAGCAGGATCAATTTACTCCTGAAGAAGAGGATCTCATAAGAGCTTTAGAAAAAGCACAGCTTGTGATTGCAGATCCATTATATCAGGCCTTGTGTAAGGGAAAAGAACTGGCTGCTTTCTACCATGTAGCCTTTTCAGGCAGGATTGGAGAAAATAAGATTCCGGACCTGATATGTCATGACAATATCAGCCAATATATATTAGATCAAAAGATAAGGATAGATGGACAATGTTAAAAATAGCAATTTATGGAAAAGGTGGCATCGGAAAGTCTACTACAACGGCCAATCTTGCAGCAGCATTTGCCTGCCTAGGCAAAAAGGTGATTCAAATTGGTTGCGATCCAAAGGCGGATTCCACCATGAATCTTCTTGGAGGAAAGCCCGTACTTCCGGTTATGAATTATATTAGAGAGCATGACGAAGAGCCTACAAGTATCGACCAAATTGCAAAAAAAGGATTTGGCCATGTGCTCTGTATTGAAACAGGAGGACCGACACCAGGGCTTGGATGTGCTGGACGTGGAATTATTACCACATTTTCTCTTCTAGAGGATCTTGAATTATATGAAAAATATCAGCCCGATGTGGTTTTGTATGATGTATTAGGAGATGTGGTATGCGGCGGATTTGCAGCACCGATTCGAGAGGGCTATGCCGAAGAAGTACTGATTGTTACCAGTGGAGAAAAAATGGCCCTGTATGCAGCAAATAATATTAATAGTGCGGTAGAAAATTTTGAAGATCGAGGCTATGCCAAGGTCAGGGGCATTGTCCTCAATCGCAGAAATGTAAATCAGGAATATGAAAAAGTGGCAGAATTTGCCAAGAAAAACAACTTGGAAATAGTAGCAGACATTCCTAGAAGTCAGGATATTATCTACTATGAAGACCAGGGGAAAACCGTGATTGAAGGAGATATCAATCTTGATATCTCAAAGCTTTATCTTGAACTTGCCAAGGGATTACTAAAAGAAGGAAAGGATGCATAGATGAATCAGCAAGCATACTTTATTACTGCCAAGGAACTAGCAGATCTAGGACAAGAGAATATTCCAGAAGAATTCACTTCCTCAAAGCATCTTATTTATTCTTCTCCAGCGACCTTGTCTTTTAATTCGCCGGGAGCTCAAGGCTTTGGGGTGAAAAGGGCAGGTCTGTCTATTCCAGGCTCTGTTATGCTTTTGGTGGCACCGGCTTGTTGTGGAAGAAATACCCAGGCTTTGAGTGCACCAGATGGATTTGGAGAAAAATTTTTCTTTCTATTGCAGGATGATACCGATATCGTAACCGGAAGACATCTAACCAAGATTCCACAGGCTGTGAAAGAAGTGGTGGATTCCTTGGAGGAAAAACCTAGTCTTGTCATGATCTGTATTACCTGTGTGGATGCTTTGTTAGGAACAGATATGGACCGGGTTGCCCGTAAATGCTCTGAATATGCCAATGTGCCAGTGCTTCCTTGTTATATGTATGCCTTAACGAGAGAGGGCAGAGTGCCACCTATGGTTTTGCTGCGAAAGACCTTATATTCTTTGCTAGAGCCAGGCGAGAGAAAAAAAGACGTGGTGAACCTGTTAGGAGAATTTGCTCCCTTTGCAGATGAATGCGAACTCTATGATCTCTTGCATCAATTGGGAATCAAAAGGATTAATGAACTTTCGAGACTAGATACTTTTCAAGAATATCAGCAAATGAATCAGGCAAACTTCAATTTGATTCTGAATCCGGAGAGCTGCTTAGCCGCCGATGATTTGCACAAGAGATTGCACATCCCATCGGTAGAATTGACCAGGGTATATGATATTGACAAGATTCATAAGCAATATGAAATGTTCGCATCTACCCTAGGTGTCAACATCCAAGATGATGTCTATTATGAAGAAGCCAAAAGGGCAGTAGAAGAAGTAAAAAAAGCTTATCCTAAGGCTAGATTTTCCGTTGGAGAATGGTTAAATGCGGATCCTTTTGAACTTTCCTTATCCTTGATTCGCTACGGATTTGTGGTAAAGGAAATCTTTGGAACCATAACTTCGCGCAACTTTGTCTATATTAAGAAAATCGCCCAGGTAAGTCCGGATACTCGGATTTATACCAACCTGTCCCCGACCATGCTATTTTATAATTGTGCAGATGAAAGCGTTGATGTGACTCTAGGGAAGGATGCTGGATATTATCATGCAG
>CAVJBW010000064.1:0-7737 GCA_963647625.1 Lachnospiraceae bacterium | reverse complement strand
GAAGACGGTACGATTTTATATAGAAGAGGTGACCTAAGTACTTGGAAAGGAATGAGAAGTGATGAAGGGTAATACATCTGATATCATGAAAAAAATATTAGAAAATTATCCTGAAATATGGAAGGATCGCAGGTTGTTTCAGGCGGTAGTTGGAGATTTGTTGCCTGGTAAGGAGAATCTTTTGCTTAGAAACCTGCTTTCTTTTTGTGTGGAACAAGGAATTCCAGACAGGCTAAGTCAGAAGAATAGCCTAGAAAAGTCAGAGCTCAATCTCTTCGTAGACCGATTGAATAATGCTTATGGCTGTACGAGAAAGTTGGCAACAAAAGCGGTTATGATCTGGGCCGAGGCCCTGCTTGTAAGTACCCTTGAAGTGAAAGATGTTGCCCTGGTCATCCAACTGTCTCAAACAGATCAGTTAAGAGAGAAGATCAAGGAGCAAAAAGCAAGTCTGATTCAAGCAGTTACCCAAAGAGATGAGCTAAGAGATCTTATTTGCCCCAAGCTTCAGACAGAATATATCTTGTGCTTTGGAGAGCTAGAACTAGAATTATATGAGGCCAAGTGTCAATACAAAAAGCAAAAGCGCCAGATTGAAATGATGCAAAGTCGTATCAATCGGCAAGAGGAGATGGATCTTGAAGCAATCAAGGAAATCATCGAAGAGGAGCTAGGGAAATTCCTCGAGAAAATGGAAGAAGAAAAGGAGCAAATAAAAAAAGCCAAGGAAAATAAGAAAAAGCAAGTAGATGATCGTACCAGCGAAAAAATAAAAAAGATTTATCGTAATCTCATGAAAAAGCTGCATCCGGATATTCATCCAGATCAGACAAAGGAAGATCAGCTTCTGTTTCAGAAGGTAGTAGAGGCCTATAAGAATAACAATTTAAAGCAGTTAGAGCTATTAAATGAAATCTCTAATGAAGAAGAAGTAGAGTGGTATGAAGAATCCATAGAAGAGCTAGAAGAGGAAGTAAGGCGCCTGCAAGGCCTGATCGAAGAAGTGCAAGGAGAAATCGAACAAATCAAATCCACCTTTCCCTATACGGCCAAGGCAATTTTACAAGATGATGATATAATAAGAGTAAAAAAAGAATCTTTGCAAAGGGAACTACTTGCATGCAAACAGAAGATTCGCAACCTAAGTGCCAAGATTCAAGCCATGGAGAAGGAACATGTTCAACCAGCCTAGCAAATGCTATACGCAAGCACAAGAGTTATCACAAAAGCAAGAATCCATCCTATCCTATCATTTACCAGGATTGTTTGAATTCTACGAACTTTATCAGATTTTTCTGCCTTTATATAACAATCATAGGGAATATTTCTATGATTGGTGCCGCATTGGCTCGATCTATGGGGCTCCGGCGGACTGTCTATGGGGCGGAGGCCGGGCCGGTTATGGAGGAGATGATGCAGAAGCGGTGCTAGAGCTGATGCAAGAATATGGAATCTCAGCTAGGCTGACCTTTAGCAATAGCTTACTAGAAAAAGAGCATTTGTCCGATCCAAAGTGCAACCGTCTGTGTCAGCTATTTTCAGAAAAAAATGCACCACAAAATGGTCTGATTATCGCTTCTGACCTTTTGTTAGAATATGTAAAAAAAGAATATCCCAATCTGTCTCTCATCTCCTCTACCACCAAGGTCTTAACGGACTTTGAGGATTTGAAAAAGGAGCTAGGCCGTGAGGAATTTTCCTATGTGGTGCCAGACTTTCGTTTGAATAAATCCTTTGAAAAGCTCTCCAAGCTGACTCGGAAAGAAAAGGACAAGGTAGAATTTTTATGCAATGAATGCTGCGCCATCAGCTGCCTAGATCGGAAGGCTTGCTATGAAGCAGTGAGCAGAGACAATCTAGGAATCCTAGGCAAAGAGCATACCTGCAAGGCCCTAGGAGGCAGCAAGGGCTATCGCTTCTCTAAGGCCATGGAAAGTCCTGCCTTTATTAGCCTAGAAGAGATCCAACAGACCTATGCTCCTATGGGATTTTCCCAGTTTAAGATCGAAGGCCGCTCTCTAGGTTCCGCCCTGGTACTAGAAATGCTGCTTTATTATATGGTAAAGCCCAAGTATCAGATTCATGTAAGGGAAGAGGTCTATCTAGACAATATGCTGGATCTGTTTTAAAAAATAGTAATTTCTATAGAAAATGATATTGACTTAAAGCCAACTTTAAGTTGTATGATAGAAGGTGAAATACAAGATAGACTTGTTGATGCAGCTAGAAAGGAGCTAGAAATGTTAGGAGAATTTTCTTATTGTAATCCAACCAAACTTTATTTTGGAGAAGAGTCGCTTTCCAACTTAAGCGGAGAGCTGAAGAAGTATGGAAAGAACGTAGTACTGATTTATGGTGCTGGCTCAATCAAGAAAAATGGAATCTATGATGAGGTCGTAGCCATTTTGCAGGCAGAGGGGAAAAATGTGGCAGAGATTGCCGGTGTCATGCCCAATCCTACCATTGAAAAGTTATATGAAGGAATCGAAATCGCCAGAAATCACCAGGCGGACTTTTTATTAGCAGTAGGCGGCGGCTCTGTTTGCGATTATGCAAAGGCAGTGTCCGTATCCATTCATTGTGATGAGGACCCTTGGCAGAAATATTTTGTAAAATTTGATGAGCCATCCTGTCAGATCGTTCCAGTAGGATGTGTTCTTACCATGGTAGGTACCGGTTCTGAGATGAATGCAGGATCTGTTATTACCAACCACAAAGAAAAACTGAAGATCGGACATGTATTTGCCGATGAGCAGATCATGCCAAGATTTTCCATCTTGAATCCACGCTATACCATGACCCTTCCACATCATCAGATGGTAGCAGGTATCTATGATATCTTTAATCATATTTGCGAGCAGTATTTCTCAGGAGAAGATGACAATACCAGCGATTATATCAGTGAGGGCTTGATGAAGTCCTTGATTCATTCTAGTCGCATTGCCAATGATAATCCTCAGGACTATGAGGCAAGAAGTAATATTATGTGGACAGCGACTTGGGCGCTCAATACCTTGGTAGCCAAAGGAAAGTCTACCGACTGGATGGTGCATATGTTAGGCCAGTCCGTGGGAGCTTGTACCGATGCCACCCATGGCATGACTCTTGCAGCAGTTTCGTTGCCTTATTACAAATATATCCTGCCATATGGAACCAACAAGTTCGCTCGATTTGCCCAGAATGTCTGGGAGATTGATCCAAGTGGAAAGACCAGAGAAGAAGTTGCCATGGAAGGACTTGCTGCCATGGAAAGCTGGATGAAAGAACTCGGACTGACCATGAATATCACGGAACTTGGTGCAAGCGAGCAGATGCTTGCAGATCTAGTCAAGGGAACTGTCCTATTACCAGGAGGATATAAAGAATTAAGCCATAAGGAAGTAGAAGAGATATTCAAGGAATGTTTCTAGAGAATATTTCACATGGAAAGGTCGCTCATATAGCGACCTTTTTTTTGACCTTGCGTGATAGGATTGCCGTAGAACATTAAGAAAAGCACTTAGCTTTTATTTGCGAAAGGAAGGTAAATCAGTATGAAACAAGGTCTTACAGAATTAGTTTTTGTCTTGGATAGAAGTGGCTCTATGAGTGGCCTAGAAGACGATACCATTGGTGGCTTCAATAGCATGATTGAAAAGCAAAAACACCAAGAAGGAGAAGCAGTTGTATCGGTGGTTCTCTTTAATGATACGGCCAAAGTGATCTATGACAGGGAGGATATCCGAGAGATTCCGAAGATGACCAAGGAGCAGTACTATGTAAGAGGCTGCACAGCCCTATTAGATGCCCTTGGGGGCTCGATTCATTATATCAAGACTATCCGAAAAGGCATGCGTCAGGAAGATCAGCCGGAGAAAACTATTTTTATCATTACAACCGACGGCATGGAAAATTCCAGCAAGCATTATACTTATGAAAAAGTCCGCAGGATGATTGAAAAGTACCAGGAAAGAAACTGGGAATTCATTTTCCTAGGGGCGAATATTGATGCAGGTGCTGAAGCAAAGCGCATGGGAATCAAGGAAAGCAGAGCCGTGAACTACAACTGCGATTCCCAAGGGACTCAGTTGAATTATGAAGTCCTAAGTCAAACCGTCTCTAGGATGAGAGAGTCCAAAAGCGCCGCTGCCATGACCACCTTGATGGATGAAGAGGATTGCTTCGATGCAATCCGTATGGATTATGCTAACAGAAGGTTGGAGTAGTAGGTCCCTAGGGGATGTCACTAAAAAGTCTATACAAGCAGGCGGAAAGAATTCTTGTAGTAATCAATGATGCCATCTCGTTTCATCTTGCCTAGCTCCTTGGACAAAGCGGTGCGCTCAAGATTGAGATAATCTGCGAGTTGTTGCCGGTTAAAGGGTATATCAAAGGTCTGGGCATGTTGCTGGATGGCTACGGAGTTTAGGTAGGCCATGACTCGTCCCCGAATCGTTTTTGGGGAAGTATGAAAGCTTCTGCCAGAAAGCATCAGATTCTTGTGGGCAGAAATCATTAAAAGGTTGGATAGAAAGATGCTCATCCAACCACTTGAATTACTTTGCAGGCCTTGGAGACTGTCAATCTTTAGAAACAGGATGCGACAGTCTTCCTTGGCCACTACATTTACCAGTAGGGGCTCTGCTGGTAGGAGGCAATAGGTTTCTGCAAAAATATGTCCGGTCTCTACGCTGCTCAATATGGACTTGTTGCCCCAGGCATCATCGCTTTCTATCGTGACGCTGCCAGATTGCACCAGCCCCATCCTTTTTGTATGCTCACCGGCGCGAAGGATGGTGGTTTGCTTTTTGAAATCCTGCTCCTTGGCATGAAAAAAGGAAAGGCAAGAGAGGATCTCTTCTTGACTCATACCTCTAAATAATATGGTCTCTTTAAGCGAATCAATATTCATGAAATCAGTCCTTAAAATGTGGTTATAACCACATACTTTTTTCTTTTATCCTAATATAATTACCTTACAAAGACAAGATAAGAAACAAAAATAAAGCTTTAGGAGGTAATGATATGAGCAATTTTACATGGAAAGATAAAGTAGAAGGATTTAAGACCATTGATGTACGAGGCGTTCAGGGAAATTTCTTCCCGGGACTAAAAAGTCAGGCAGCTGCCCTTCCGGTAGGAGAAGGCTTAAGGGTGATTCAATCCTTTGATCCGATTCCTTTATATGAGGTCATGGAGGGACTTGGATTTGAGCATTTTACAGAGCAAAAGGAGGATGCGCAGTTTCATGCATATTTCTACAGAACCGAAAAAAAGCAGGAGGAGAAAGACATCCCTATGCGACCAGCAGCTCTTACCAATATGCCATTGATTGACGAAGGACTAGGTAAAGTTGCAGTAGAATTCTGGGATCTAACATGGAATGACCAGAAACGTCACTTGCCATATGAGATGCGACTGCTGCTTTCTCTTACCAATGCAGTAGGAGCAGGCCGAATGCGCCAGGCAACACGAGAACTCGTTAAGGCTTATATTCATGGGCTTGATAGCGCTGCCTTAGATGATGTATTTGAGCTACTTGCCTGGAACCAGGGCATTGGATATTTTAGCAGTGAGATTGGACCGTCTACTTTATTTGCCGCATACAAGACCATCAAAAATCTTGAAAAACAAGGCAAGGAGCGCAGTGAAATCTGCCAGGCCTTGAAGGAAAGATTCGGAGAAAAGAATCCTGATGTTAAAGTGATGTAAGGACAAAAGAAATCAAAATCAGGGATGAGCGTCTGTTGAAAAGAAGTTTCAAAGGCGCTTTTTCCTTGTGGAATTTTCATTTCAATAGGGATGAAGTAGTGTATAATTAAGAAAACGACTGGTAATTCACATGAAGATTGTGATAGAACAAAAAGCAATAAGGCAGAATAATAGATAAGAGGAATCGTCTATGGCACAGGGGGAAGAAGGCAAAATCAAAAAGCATGGAGCTAGAAGAAATCAAAAGCTTAAGATTCTATATCTGGCAAAGATTTTATTAGATTATACCGACGAAAATCACGATATTACTCTGCAGGAGATCATGGCAAAGCTGGAGGCCAATGATGTGTCGGCGGAGAGAAAGAGCTTGTATGATGATATCGCCCAGCTCGATGACTTTGGAATCAAGATCAAGAAGACCCAATATGGAAAGACCTATCACTACCAGGTGGTGAATCGTGAATTTGAACTAGCAGAGCTCAAGCTTTTGGTAGATTCGGTAGCTTCTGCCAAGTTTATCACAGAACAAAAGTCCAATGACCTAATCAAAAAGCTTGAAAAGCTCACCAGCAAGCCTCAAGCCTACAAACTGCAAAGGCAGGTCTATGTATCAGGGCGAGTAAAGGCCATGAACAATGATGTCATGGACAATGTTGATGCGATTCATCATGCAATCACAGACAATCTGAAGATTTCTTTTCAGTATTTTCAATGGAATGTAAACAAGCAGGTGGAACTTCGTAAAGGCGGAGAAAGATATCTGATCAGTCCTTGGGGCTTATCCTGGGACGATGAGAATTATTATATGATCGGATACGATAGCCAGGCAGACATGATCAAACATTATCGTGTGGACAAGATGCTTCACATCAAGGTGGAAGCAGAATCGAGACAAGGCAAGGAGCGATTTAAGGAGTTAGACCTAGGGACCTATGCCAAGAAGATGTTCAACATGTTTGATGGAGAAGAGGAGACCGTAGAGATTCTTTGCGATAACTACCTAGCCGGAGTCATGATCGACCGATTCGGCAAGGATGTAAGAATGCTGAAAGTTGACGAAGAGCATTTTAAAGTGGTAGTAAAGGTTGCAGCAAGTCGCCACTTCGTCCATTGGGTCATGGCTCTTGGAGGCGGGGCCAAGATTATTGGACCTAACAGACTAGTGGAAGAAGTAAAAAGCGAGATTAATAGACTAAGAGATCAGTATGAGGAGTGAGAGAATGTTTCGTCCAATCAGAAGAACAAAAAGAGAACTATCCCAGGAAGATACCATGCAATTGATTCAGCAGGAAAAAAGAGGAATCCTTGCGGTAAATGGCGATGAGGGCTATCCTTTTGCCATCCCTATCAATTATCTTTATGAACCAGAAAGTGAGAAAATCTACTTTCATGGAGCCAAGGCAGGTCACAAGGTTGATGCTTTAAGAAAGAGTGATAAGGTCTGCTTTACAGTATTTGGAAATGAACACAGAAAGGAAGGAGAATGGGCTCCTTATGTACAAAGCGCTGTCGTATTTGGCCGGTGCAAGCTCATCGAAGATGCAGACCTGACCCTAGACAAGGTAAGAAAGCTAGCTCAAAGATATTATCCAAGCCAAGAAGAAATCGAAGCGGAGATTGCAAGGGATATTACCGCTGCGCAGCTTTATGAAATTAGCATAGAGCATATGTCTGGCAAGCAAATTAAAGAAAAGTAAGAGATCTGAATTAATGGGCGAAGCTTCCTAAGCGGGAGCTTTCGCCCATTCTTCCTTTGGAATCAAGAGGGAGGAAAGGAAACTTGCTGAAGGATGAGAAGGGGTATGGTAGAATATAACTAGTAGAGATAGAAGGTAGGAAAGGGAAATCCCCTAAGAAAGTGAAATCTAGAGATATTAGTGGAAGATGAAGGGGGATGGCTTGGGGAAATTCCCCTAAGAATGAGGAAATCGAGAACTCTTAGTGGAAGATGAAGAGGAAGGGCCTGGGGAAATTCCACTAAGAAGAGGAAATCTAGAGATTTTAGTGGAAAATGAATGGGGATGGCCTGGGGAAATCCCCCTAAGA
>CAVJBW010000063.1:0-7768 GCA_963647625.1 Lachnospiraceae bacterium | reverse complement strand
ACTATTGATAAGGATATAGCATAAATAGCAAGGAGAAACTAACTATGAACAGCGATCAACTAAATTATTTTCTAGCTGTTGCCAAGCACCTGAACTTCACCGAAGCTGCAAAGGAATTCTATATTACTCAGCCAGCCATCTCTAGGCAGGTAACAGAACTTGAAAAGGAACTTGGAACCCAATTATTTGTAAGAAATACCCGAAATGTTCACCTGACCAAGGCGGGAGAACTCTTTTTAGAAGATGCCAAGAAGATGCTTTCTATAGAGGCAGCAAGCAGAGAGCGAATACGCCTGGCTGATTCCTATCACGAGATGGTCTTGAATATTGAATATCTCCTAAGTCCCTGTGAGCATTTTTTGCCGGAGGTGATCAATCATTTTCACCAGCTCTATCCCCAAGTGGAAATCAATCTAGTGCGTAAGGATGCCAAGGGAGTCTCTGATGACTTGGGAAATAATGTGGCAGATATTTATTTTTCTATGACCAAGGATCTTCATCAATTGCCAAATTATGCTTGCCAGGCTATTTATGAAGATAATTACTGCCTCGTTGCTCGGTCGGATCATCCTTGCTTTGAAGAGACACCCATCGACTATGAGAAGGTAGCGACGGAACCATTTGTTATGTATGATCCACAAAGGGCACCGCTTCTTTCCCATCAGATTTCGCAAGTGCTAAAGCATATGGAAATCTCTCCAAGAGTAGTGCAACGGTGTGCGTCTTTAGAGGAGCTTGTATTCTGCGTGAAAGCAGGACTAGGAGTTTCTATTTTGCCCCAGCAGACGCAGCATGGACAGGTAGGACGACTGACCTTTGTTCCCCTTAGAGTTCGCTCTTCGGAGACGGGAATCGGCATGGCTTGGAGACAAAATTCCGAAAATATGGCAGTAGAGTGGTTTGTTTCTACTTTTATCGAGATGATGCGAGTTCGCCCAGAGTTGTTTTAATATCTAGGAAAGAATTGTATAATAGACTCAGTACTAGAAAGGAGCTAAGTGAGCTAGATTTATGTCAGAAAGTTATAATTTTTTTGCAGCAGTTGCTAGAATGAAATATATTGATCGCTGGGCCTTGATGCGCAATTCGAGAGAAGAGAATCTCTGTGAACATTCCATGGAAGTGGCCATGCTAGCCCATGCCCTATGCAAGATTGGAAACCAATATTTTGGAAAGCAGTTAGATGCCAATAAGGCGGCGGTCATAGGCCTTTATCATGATGCATCGGAGATTATTACAGGGGATATGCCAACCCCGGTAAAATATTATTCCGAAACCATCAAAAGCGCCTACAAAGAAGTTGAAAGGATCGCAGAAAATACCCTGCTTGACAAACTGCCACCTGAGCTTCGAGGGGAATTTGCCCAGATCTTTTGGGAAGAGGAGCCAAGTGGGGAGGATTTGTATGTCAGAAGACTAGTCAAGGCGGCAGATAAGTTGTCGGCCCTGATTAAGTGCCTAAACGAAGAAAAAGCAGGAAATGGAGAGTTTCGCACAGCCAAAGAGACCATCATGAAAGCGGTAGATCAGCTGTGCCAAGAGCTTCCAGAAGTAAATCTATTTAAAGAACAATTCTTGCCAGCCTATGGTCAGACTTTGGATGAATTGTCACATTAAGGAGCAGGTTGTATGGAATATAAGATGGAGCCAAAAGATGAATATATAGCCGAGCTTTCCCAGGCTTTATTTGGAAAGCTTTCTATGGGCCAGATTAATAGTCAGGTCCGTTACTATGATCATTATATTAGCCAGGAAGTAGAAAAGGGAAAGAGCCAAGAACAGGTCATAGAAGAACTAGGAGGGGCCGTTGACTTAGCCCGGCAGATTGTAGAAAAAGTAAAAGAAAACCAGGCAAAAGAAGAGCCACAAGACCAGGTGATTACCAGAAAGGTTACCAGAGCCAATCGCTTTGCCCAGGCAGCACAAAGCCATGGATATACCTTAGCAGATAAGCCCCAGGAGGAAGAAGTTCAGATTCAGGAGCGTACCTACACAGAGGCGGATCAGTATTTGGATAACTATCATGGCATCAAGGCAGAATATTCTGAGGAAAAAGGATGGGAAGTAAAGGCAGGACCCTTCAAGCTAAACAAATGGTATGGAACCGTATTGATTCTAGCGGTGATCTTGATCATCTGGGGATTGATTGAGAAATTTACAGGTTAAAGTAAGGAATATGTTATGAAATTATTTACACTAGTGGCACCTTGCCACTTTGGACTCGAAGCAGTATTAAAAAGAGAAATCTATGATCTAGGATATGAAATTGTCCAGGTAGAAGATGGCCGAGTAACCTTTGAAGGGGATGCACAGGCAATTTGTAGAGCCAATATAGGACTTCGAACGGCAGAAAGAGTCCTGTTGCAAGTAGGCAGATTCAAGGCGCAGACCTTTGAAGAATTGTTTGAACAAATCAAGGCGCTGCCTTGGGAAGAATATATTCCTAAGAATGGCAAATTCTGGGTAAAGAAAGCATCTTCCATCAAAAGCAAATTATTTAGCTCTTCAGACATTCAGTCTATTGTAAAAAAAGCAATTGTAGAGAGACTGAAGAAGGTCTATCAAGTCTCCTGGTTTGAAGAAGATGGACAGGAATATCCGATTCGAATCTTTTTATTAAAAGACCAGGTCTTAGTAACCTTAGATACCACAGGAGCTTCCCTGCACAAGCGTGGCTATCGGCCAGTGGCAGGCAAGGCACCTATTTCCGAGACGCTAGCAGCAGCACTGATTATGCTGACTCCATGGCGAAAGGATCGAATCTTGGTAGATCCTTTCTGTGGAAGTGGAACCTTTGCCATAGAAGCTGCCATGATCGCTGCCAATATTGCCCCAGGAATGAATCGCAATTTTACAGCCGAGGGCTGGAACAATCTTATTGATCGCAAGCTGTGGTATGAGGCAGTAGAAGAAGCGAGAGAGGAAATTGATCTTGATATTCAGACAGATATTCAAGGTTATGATATTGATGGAGAAGTATTGAAGGCGGCCAGGGAAAATGCCAAAAGAGCAGGAGTCGATTCCCTTATTCATTTTCAGCAGAGGGATGTAAGAGACCTAAAACATCCCAAGAAATATGGCTTTGTCATTACCAATCCACCTTATGGAGAGCGCTTAGAAGAAAAGGCCTCCTTGCCACCGATTTATCAGGCTTTAGGGGATGCGATGGAAAGGCTAGATACCTGGTCTTTTTATCTCATTACTTCCTATGAAGATACCCAAAGGGATCTTGGAAAGAAGGCTCCAAAGAATCGCAAGATCTATAATGGAATGCTCAAGACCTATTTCTATCAATATCCAGGACCAAAGCCACCGAAGAGAAAGCAATAATATATGAAAAAAATCATCCGGCGATTTGTCCTGCTGGCAATTGTCAGCTTGGCAGTCGTATTTGTGCAATATAATTATCTATATGAAGAAGCATTTGGGCTGGAAAAAGAGGAAGAGTTGGCAGAGGATGCCAAGGACCAATGGAACAAGCTCATGGCAGCTTATGCCAATAAAAGTACTATTACCCTTCAGATGGAAGATGCAAGCTATACCTCTCTAGGGGATGACATTTATGTTAGTAATCAAATGGACGTTATGATACCGGTAGATTTGGTAAGAGAATGTTTTGATGCTTCCGCCCATATTTATAACCAAAAGAAGCTTGTGGTAACGAAGAAAAGCAACCGCTTTTGCGTAAAGCTACAGGCTGATTTTTATACTCTAAATGGAGGTAAAGTAAAGGCCCATCAGGTTTTAGAAAAAAAGAAGGGCACCTTCTATGTCTCTGCAAGGATTCTAGCCAAGGCTTTGGGCTATAATTACACTTGGAAGTCAGAAAACAACTCTGCCCTAATTGCCAAGACCAATGCCAAGCAAAGTCTTCCAGAGCAGTATGATTTGCGCAAAGAAAAGCGTACCGGAACCATCCGCAATCAGGGTTCTTATGGCACCTGCTGGGCATTTGCAGCCCTCTCTTGTCTAGAATCCACCCTTTTGCCGGAGCAGGACCAGGAATTTTCCGTAGACCATATGAGCATCAGCAATAGCTTTGCCACAAGCCAGTATGAAGGCGGAGACTATACCATGGGAATGGCCTATCTAGCAGCCTGGCAAGGACCGGTAGCAGAAAAGGACGATCCTTATGGGGACGGAAAGAGCAAGGAGGATTTGCAACCCCTCTACCATGTTCAAGAGATGCAACTCATTGGCAAAAAGGAATATGACAAAATCAAAGAGGCTGTGATGCTATATGGCGGAGTCCAGACTTCCATATACAATTCCATGACCAATGGATATAGCAGCAATGGTGAATATAGCTACAGCAATAAAGCTTACTACTATGATGGAAAGGCAAGTGTGAATCATGATATCGTGATTGTGGGATGGGATGATAACTATTCAAAAGAGAACTTTACCCATGAGCCAGAAGGAAATGGAGCCTTTATCTGTCAAAATAGCTGGGGACGTAACTTTGGAGAGGATGGATTTTTCTATGTCTCCTATTACGATACCAATATTGGAACCAACAATGTGGTCTATACCAAGGTGGAAGATGCGGACAATTATGCCAATATCTACCAGTCGGATCTGTGTGGCTGGGTAGGCCAGATCGGCTATGGACAGGAGACCATCTATGGGGCCAATGTCTATGAAGCGAAGGAAGAAGAAAGCCTGTGCGCAGCAGGATTTTATGTGACCTCAAAGCAGGCAGAGTATGAACTCTATGCCGTGGCGAATTATGAAGATACAGATTCTTTGGCAGATGCCGTGATTCTCGCTTCTGGTAAAATGGAACAAAGCGGCTATTATACAGTGGAATTCTTACAAAAATTGCATTTGCAAAAAGGCAAGAAATTTGCCCTTGTCCTCAAACTTACCACGCCAGGCAATGAGCATCCTTTGGCCATTGAATATCGGGCAGACAAATTCTCGCAAAATGCAGATCTAACAGATGGCAAAGGCTATATTTCGTCCAATGGAAAGAAATGGGTTTCCTTAGAAGAAACCTATTCTAGCAATTTGTGTTTGAAGGCATATACGAGATAAGCATCCTCCTAGAGAACGGATAAAAAGAAGATGAAAAAAAAGAAACTTATACGCTTAGTATGCGTGGCAGCTTGCTTGACTTTTCTTGGAATGGGCACCATGACTTACATGGGTACTCATGGAGACCAGATCAAAGCTATGAACTTAAAAAAAGAAAAAGAAAAGCAAGAAGATGGATTAAAACTGCTTCAGTATTACACCGAAGAAATCAAAAAGAATAAAGAGGTTGCAGAATTTGAAGAGGACCTTCGATTAGAGCTTGCCAAAGGCATATCCGCAGATGAAGTCCAATTTGAAATCGATGCGGTATCTAGGACCATCAAAATCAAGATTCCTACAGAGGATAGGGACTATTTCTACGATTATCCCATGCTAGGAAAGAGCCAGCATATTGAAAATATGACAATGGAAGTAAAGGATGGATATGGCGTCTTGACCCTTACTTTGGACAGTGCTTATGAAGTGGTAACCAATACGAAGAAGGGGCATAAGGAATTTATTTATATAGATTTCGTGAAACCAAAGGAAATTTATGATAAGATAATAGTTATTGATGCTGGTCATGGTGGATCGGATACGGGCACCGTGGTGGAGGATTGCAAGGAGAAAGACATCAACCTTGCGATCTTAAAGCAGGTAAAAAAGCTCTTCGACCAGGAAGAGAAGATCAAGGTCTACTATACCCGCTTAGCAGATGAAAGCGTTAGTATTGGTCAAAGGGCAAGCTTGATTGAGGCAGTCGAAGCGGACTATGTGATTAGTATTCACAATAATAGCCTTAGCAATAAATCAGCATCTAATATAAATGGCACCCAAGTTCTTTATAATAAACAGGCAGGCAAGGCGGCTTATGAAAGCTTTGCTTCCTTATGCTTAAAGGAACTTACCGATGGTCTTGGCAGCATAAGTCAAGGATTAGAGGATGGAAGCAGTCTGTATCTACTAAAACAGACTACTTGCCCGGCTGCCCTCATCGAGGTAGGATATTTGTCCAATGCCAAGGATCGAGGCAAGCTCTCTAAGGAGGCTTATCAAAAGAAGGCGGCCAAGGCAATAGTGAGTGCTATTTTAAAAGCTTACGACAAGAAGCTTTAAAAAGGAGTAAGAAGACATGGAAGAAAAGATTATATTTGCCACAGGAAACGAAGACAAGATGAAGGAGATTCGAGAGATCCTAAAAGACCTAGATCTTCCTTTAGCGTCTATGAAAGAAGCAAATATAAACATTGACATCGAGGAGAATGGTACTACATTTGAGGAAAATTCCCTGATTAAAGCAAGAGAAGTGGCTAAGTATACGAAGGCAATCGTCTTGGCAGACGATTCAGGACTAGAAATTGATGCCTTAGATAAAGAGCCGGGAGTGCACTCTGCAAGATATCTTGGAGTGGATACCCCTTATGATATTAAGAATAAAGAAATCCTGATTCGCATGGATGATGTGTCTTGGGCCAAGCGTAGTGCCCGCTTTGTCTGTGCTATTACAGCAGCATTTCCAGATGGAACCTTCAAAAGCATTCGAGGTACCATGGAAGGCTTTATCGGTTATGAACCAGCAGGGGAAAATGGCTTTGGATACGATCCTATCTTTTATGTACCGGAATTTGACTGTACTAGCGCCCAGCTGACTATGGAACAAAAGAACAAGATCTCCCACAGAGGAAAGGCATTAGAGCTGATCAAAGAAGAAATCAAGAACTATTTGCAATAAGAGCAGAGGCTTTTTGGTGGCTAGGAGTATGATATTTGATGAAAATTATGATTGTGAGTGATACTCATAGAAAACACAAATATCTTGAAATGGCTTTGCAACAGGTGGAATCATTTGATCGAATGATTCATCTAGGGGATGTGGAAGGTTGTGAAGATTATATTGAAGCAATCGCTCAATGCCCAGTGGAATTTGTGGCAGGGAATAATGATTTCTTCACGATGCTGCCCTCTGAAATCATTACCCAGATCGGTCCTTACAAGGCCTTGCTGACCCATGGCCATTACTATTATGTAAATGCTGGAATCCGGGATTTGATCAAGGTGGGAAAAGAAAAGCAGGTGGATATCGTCATGTATGGCCATACCCATGTTCCCATGGTTGAATATGTCGATGATTTAATTGTTCTAAATCCTGGAAGTCTGACTTATCCAAGACAGGAAGGGAAGAGACCTTCCTATATCATGATGGAGATTGACTCACAAGGAAAAGCCTTTTTTGATATTCGTTATTTGTAAAAATCGTTAAAAAAGTCGGAGTTTTATCTTCAAAATATACAATTTTGCACGAAACGAAAAAAAATAAAAAAAGTTGTTGACAGAGCATAGATGACGTAATATAATACATATTGTGTCACGCGGGAGGGAACAAAGTTCTTGCTCCTAGACATTAGAAAAATTCACACTTACGGGGTGTGGCTCAGCTTGGCTAGAGCGCCTGGTTTGGGACCAGGAGGCCGCAGGTTCGAATCCTGTCACCCCGATTTATGCGGGTGTAGTTCAATGGTAGAACACTAGCCTTCCAAGCTAGATACGTGGGTTCGATTCCCATCACCCGCTTATTTTTTACAATAAATGTAAAAAATAACAATTTATGTGTTCGTAGCTCAGCTGGATAGAGCAACGGCCTTCTAAGCCGTGGGTCGGGGGTTCGAATCCCTTCGAGCACATTTTATGGTGGGTATGGCGCAGTTGGTTAGCGCGCCAGATTGTGGCTCTGGAGGCCGAGGGTTCGAATCCC
>CAVJBW010000062.1:0-7898 GCA_963647625.1 Lachnospiraceae bacterium | reverse complement strand
ACTCATCTATGACTTCTTGATACTTTACTTGGCTTTATCCTTTTTTCCTATTGCCATTTTATATAAATTCTTATAATATAGGAATGGCTTACGGTTAGTTTTAATCGAAACTTATTAGGAATTGTTAACAAGAGGTACTTTATATGAAATTTAGATTGATTACTCTACTACTTGTAGGGGCTTTTAGTTTTACTTTCCTTGCTGGCTGTTCATCCAATTCAACGAAGGATGCTTCATCCCAAGAATCTAGCACGAATGATTCTACATCTTATACTGTCATTGAAAATGACAATGGCTCTTATTCGGTAGATTTGTTTGCTATGGATACTTATATGACTTTAACAGCCTATGGGGAGAAAGAGACCTGTTCCAAAGCCTTGCTTGCTTCTGCCAAGGAAATCAATCGTCTTGAGGAGCTATTTTCCACCAATATTGCCTCTAGCGATATCGGCCAGGTCAATGCCAATGGTGGAGGCACCGTTTCCGACGAAACTGCTTATTTAATCAAGAAATCTCTTACCTATTATAAGGAAACAGATGGGGCTTATGATATTACCATCTACCCCCTTGTAAAGGAATGGGGATTTACTACCCAGGACTACAAGGTTCCGTCTGAGGAGACCATTTCCTCTCTTCTAGACCTTGTAGGCTCTGATCTGTTACATATTGATGAGAATAATCTTGTTACCTTTGATAAAGAAGGTATGATGATTGACCTTGGCACCATTGCTAAGGGCTATACCTCTCAGAGAATTATGGAGATTTACCAAGAATATGGCATTAGCAGTGGCCTTGTTTCCTTAGGTGGAAACGTGCAGACCCTTGGTTCTAAGACCGACGGCTCTGATTGGAAAGTGGCCGTGCAAAATCCTAACGAAGAGGATAGTAGCACCGACTTTATGGGTGTTCTAGAAGTGTCTGACAAGGCAGTGACAACAGCGGGAGGATACGAGCGTTACTTTGAAGAAGATGGGGTGATTTATCGCCATATCTTTGATCCTTCTACCGGCTCTCCAACCACTAGCAGTCTCAAGTCCGTCACTGTAGTAACAGATGATGGAACCGATGCTGACGGTTATGACACGCCTTTATTTGTCATGGACTTAGAGCAGGCGATTGCTTTTTGGCAAGAACATGCAGATACCTTCTCTGTCATTTTAATGGACCAGGATGACAAGATTTATATTTCTGAAGATATCGCAGATGATTTTTCTTCAGACTATGACGTTACAGTAATCAAACGTAAATAATGAGGTTTATTCATGAAAAAAAATACTGATTTTCTAAAAAAATTGGCCATTTTAAAATATGTGATTCCTGTTGGAATCGTGACCGCAGCCGTAGGGGTGAGCCTGTTTTCCTACACAGCTCCTTCCTACGAGGTCCAAGCCGAAGAAGTCCCTACTTCTTCAAATAATACAGATACCAAAGTAAGTCTGCCAAAGCAAGAGGAGCTAGAAAAGGAAGATAACAGCAGCAAGACCGCTGAAACTTTATCTGAGGTTGAGGAGCCTTCCACTTACAAAGACGGCACCTACACTGGCTCTGCTATTGGTTGGGGAGGTACGATTAAGGTCTCCGTGACCATCAAGGACAACAAGATGAAGGACATCCAAGTCCTTAGTGCTTCCAAGGAAACTCCTTCTTATTTTAATCGGGCAAAGGCTGTAATCACAGCTATGCTCAAGGCCCAATCCACCAATGTAGACGTGGTATCTGGAGCCACATTTTCTTCTAATGGCCTCATCAAAGCCGTGCGAAATGCTCTGGCCAAGGCCGCAGGAGATGATACTAGTAAGGCAGACAAAGAGGAATCCACCAATACGAATACCAATAAAAATACCAACCAAAATACATCGACCAAGAAAAAGCCTAGCTCTTCTAAGGAGAATTATGACAAAAATTCCACCTACAAGGATGGCACCTTCAAGGGTACTGCCGAGGGATGGGGTGGCGATATCACCTTGTCTGTTACCATCAAGGATAACAAAATCACCAAGATTACCATTTTAAGTGCTAGTGATGAGACCCCGGAATATTTTGCCCAGGCGAAAGGAGTCATAAGTTCTATCTTAAAAGCCCAGTCTACAGATGTTGATACCATCTCTGGTGCGACCTACTCCTCGAATGGCATCATTGAAGCGGTAAAGGCTTGCTTAAAGCAGGCTCTTCTCACTCCTTCTAAGTCAGATTCTGAGGATACCTCTAACAAGGATGAGGGGGCTTCTTCTGATACAGAGCAAAATAAGGACCAGACAGATTCTTCCGATTCTAATAACCCAAAGGAAGATCCTAGCACAAAAACCTACACCTACACTGAGAATGTTGTCATAAATGAAGATTATGAGGATGAGGATTTTAATCCTTATAATTCTACCTTTACCATCACTATTAATAATGGCTTATTTGAATCCATTTCCTATACGGCAGATACCAATAATGCCAATAAGTCCTATATGCGAAGTGCTTACAAGGGGATGTCACCTCGCATCGTGGGTCAAGGCAAGGTGGATTTAAAGCCTTATGTAGATGTGGTTTCTGGAGCTACTTATTCTTCTAATGGATTCATAGAGGCTGCCAAGATGGCTTTATTGCAATACCAGCAGGAGGCCCTAGGTCAGATTAGCTCTACCCCTTTATTTATTCACTATACCAATTAAAGGATCATCATGATGAAAGCAAAATATAAAACATTTTTTAGAAGCATGGTAACCTTCCTTGTTATCATTGCATTACTCATCGCCTATCAGGTGATTACTCTTTACCGTGGTCAAGCCGAAGAAATCGCCCAGCTAGAAAGCGAAGTCAAAGGCTACTCGGCTACGATAGAAAATTACAAGGCTGCCTTGGGCCAGGAGGATTCTTCTAGCTCGACAGCTAGCTTTAAGGATGGCTCTTATTCAGGCTCTGCCCAAGGATTTGGTGGACTAATCCAGGTGACGGTTACTGTCAGCGGTGGAAGTATCAAGGATATTACCATTGATTCTGCCCCTGGAGAAGACAAGGCCTATCTTGATATGGCTGTCAAAATCATGGACGATATCATAGATCAGCAAAGCCTAGACGTAGATACCATCTCTGGCGCTACCTACTCTTCTAATGGAATCAAGAATGCAGTAATCAGTGCCTTACAAGACGCAATATAGGAGGATTTCATGGAATACAAACGTAACAAAAGAATCCGCTTCATTCTCAGCATTGTGATCCGGGCGATCTTTTTTGTCCTGTTCCCTGCCATCTTCTCCACAGCATTTAGCGGAATCAAATATTTATGTACCTGCATTGCAGGCCAAGAAGCATTCGAGATGAATGGCTTTTTAATCACACTCATCGCCCTTGTTGTCTTCACCATTATATTTGGAAGATATTTCTGTGGATATGGATGTGTCTTTGGAACTTATTCTGATTTACTTTATCACCTTGCCTTACTTGTTCGTGGCAAGATTCGAAAAAAGAAGAAAAAGCCCCAGACCACTTCTTTACTTTCCACAAGACTTGGCAGAATCTTTAGCTATGGCAAATATGTGGTGTTGCTCATTGTTGTTCTCATCTGTCTTTTAAGCGATCAAGCTTCCAAGCTAGGTTCTTATAGCCCCTGGACACCATTTTCAAGGCTTCATGCCTTGCAGCTTCCGGAAGGATGCACATTTGGAATTCTATTTTTGATTTTGATTTCCATTGGGATGCTATTTATTCCTCGCTTCTTTTGCAGGTTTTTGTGTCCACTTGGAGCAATCTTTTCTATGTTACCGATTCTTCCGATTTCAGTTGTTAGTCGCAAGAAAGAAAACTGTGCAAAAGGTTGTTCTCTGTGTCAGAGAAATTGCCCGGCAGACCTAGATCTTGCCGATGAGGACAATGAAGTTCGAAGCCATATGGGAGAATGCTTCCATTGTGCGAAATGTGCTTATTCTTGCCCAAAGAGCAATGCTTCTGCAAAGACAATGCCTGGTGGCAAGGCGGGATTTGTATGGATTATAGTAAAAGCAGCCTTATTATTTGCCCTATGCTATTACTTAACCTACATGATCTAAGCCTATAAGATGCTAGATAAGATTATGATAAGACCAAAAAGGACCTCTACCCATGTGGTAGAGATCCTTTTTTTATCCCTTAATCAGGAAGTCTTATTTCTTTACGGTTACCTTTACGGTCTTCTTTACTCCATTAGAAAGAGTTACTGTTACCTTGGCAGTTCCTTTTTTCAATCCTTTGATTACGACTTTGGATTTACTATAAGTTACCTTTGCAATCTTCTTGTTAGAAGAAGCAGCCTTCTTGATTGTTGTATTGGTTGGATAAGCTTTCTTTACCTTTACAGCCTTGCTCTTGCCTTTTTTCACCGTAACTTTTGATGCAGTAAGGGAAGCGCTTGGAGCCTTTACTGTAATCTTGCAGGTCACTTTCTTATTTCCTGCCTTAGCAGTAATCACTGCGGTTCCAGCTGCCTTTGCTGTTACAAGTCCCTTAGAAGATACGCTAGCGACCTTCTTGTTGGAAGAGGACCAGCTTACCTTCTTATCTGTTGCATTGGCTGGTGATACGGTAGCTTTTAGTGTAAGGCTCTTGCCTTTTAAAAGAGTAGCACTTGTCTTATTTAATGAGATCTTAGATACTGCTATGGTCTGATTCTCATCCTTGTTATCCTGCTTATTGTCCTCTTTGTTATCTTCTTTATTATCTTCCTTGTTTCCTTCGTTTTTCGCACCTTTTACAACAGTAAGGGTCGCATCTTCATAGCCATATCCGCTTATTGTAATCGTATATTCTCCATCTTGTGGGAAGTAGGCAATGGTCTTTGCAGTATCCCCTCTACCTGTTGTTTCACTATAATCAAAGTTGATGCTTCCATCTTCTTTTACAAGATTAACAGTAGTTGCTGCATTGGAAACTTCTTCTCCTGTTGTAGCATCTTTGTAGGTTACTTTTGCTGTAGTTCCTGCAATATATTCTGCAAGAGTCTCACCTGCATCATTTTTTGCAACGGTTACCTTTCCATCTGTATAAGTAATATCACTAGGCTTTAATGTAGATGCAACGGAAAAGATTACTTCATTGTAGTCTACATAATCATCATCCGTAAGAGTCAGGGCGTAGCTTCCAGCCTTGATGGCTCCATCAGCAAATGTAATGGTTCCTGTGCCACTTGTTCCATCATAAGAGAAAGTATAATCCTTCTCATCTACTGCAAGATAATTTTCATGACGCTGGGTTGAATTGAAATCATACCAAGTAAGGGTAGCATTCTTATAATGGCCTTCTGGCATATTGGTAAAGGTAACTGTGGTCTGCTTGTCTGCTCTAGAAATGCTTGCAATGCTGACATTCGCATCCTTATTTCCGCCCATTTCTGGATCGTTATACTGCTTTTTCACCTTGAGATTTAAATTGTTTAATACCACATCCTGTCCTGGATATTTGAAGGTTACACTGCTTATGGTCTTACCTTGCAATCCATCGGTATTTAAGTAGTCTTCATTTACATTTTTCTTTACTTCGGTATGCACTTCATTCACATTAAAAGCAAATGGATCTGCAGAATATACCCATGTGTTCGCTACATGCTTAAGTCCATACTTATTCCCGTCAGTGTCTTCAATAATTACACCTTGTAAATTATCTGTATTATAATCACTGTCAAAGGCATAAGCATTCTTATCTACATTTGCAACTTCAAAGGTATAATCTCCCCAAGTTCCTTCTGTATTTAAGCTTGTCTTTACCTTATCATTTCCTACCACCTTGGCCTCTGGCTCTACGGTTTCACTTAAAGCACCATCTGCATTAATCTGCTTGTATTCTGTAAATGCTTCGCTGCTCCATACCAAGGTATCAGATGATAGCAAGGCAAATCCGGCGCTCTTCTTGGTCTCTTCTGAAGCGTTCGTATAAGCAGTATAAAGGTCCTTATCAATACGGATCTGAACATTTGCCACACCTGCTACAGCAGATGCTTCCTTGAAGCCTGCAGGAGATGCTTCATTCAAAGTATACTGATAAGTCTTATCGGTATCATAAGTCATTGTTCCAGTCTTCTGACCATCTGCAATATCTTCTGTTGTTCCAGCCCATGCATTGCTATATCTGCCATACATATTTGTACTAGCACTAGTTACGGTATCATAAGCAGCTGTAAAATCATTGGTATAGGACACCAATGTACTTGCAATAGCATCTGCCTGATCTGCCTTTATGCTATTTAATTCTCCGTAATAATAGTCGGTATAAGGCATGCTTACTGTTGCATAATAGTAGCCCTCTACTTCTGTTGGCGCATTCGCTCCTTCTTCCTGAGCCATAACATAAGAAGCTGGCACCATAGAAGATGCCAAAACTCCTGCTAAGGCAAGGCTCATTCCTTTTTTCACAAAAACTTTTTTCAATGTAGTTCCTCCTTTTTTACTTTTGTAACACTTACTTAATTGTTATTAGGTTTTGCTAACTTAGTCATTGTAACCATTCAATTTTTTTGATTCAAGACCTTTCATTCAAGTTCAAAATTGGTTACTTTTTCGCCTTATTTCTGCCTTTTTAAGGCTTTGAAAGTCTTCTTTTAATGTGTTACTATCTACTTATCCTTTATTAATGATGTTGAAAAAGAAAGGAGCTATCATGGCTCAAAGTGTGAAACCTTTGATTTTAATTTGTGATGATCACGAAGCTGTTCATGAAAGTCTTAAGAACTTTTTATGGGATAATGGAATGGAAACCATCAGTGCTTTTTCAGGGAAAGAAGCCATAGAACTTGTAGAATCTAGAAATGTAGATTTAATAATTCTCGATGTGATGCTGCCCGATCTATCCGGCATTGAAGTATGCAAGCTCATTCGTAAGAATCATTCCTTGCCAATTATTTTCTTAAGTGCGAGAAGTGAAGAGTTTGATCGGATTATAGGGCTTGAAATCGGTGGTGACGACTATGTTACCAAACCCTTTTCTCCTAGAGAAGTGGTGATTCGCGCACAAAAGCTTATCACTCGGTCTCAAAACCCAAGCCCTGATTCCACCAATCAGGAATTTCACGGTCTAAGAGTGAATACCGATACCATGTCGGTCTTTGTAAACGATATTCCCATTGAAGTAACTGCCAAGGAAGTATTGCTACTTCAATATCTGATTTCTCATCCTTACAAGGTCCTTAATCGCGAACAAATCCTCAAAAATGTCTGGGGCTATGATTATTATGGAGATACCCGGTCGGTAGATGCTGCCATCAAGCGGATTCGGAAGAAATTCCAGGCAGTTCCTGGAGACTTTGAAATCCAATCTGTCTACGGAGTAGGATATCGCCTTGGAGAAAAGCCATGACCTATAAGCCAAAGACCAAGACCATTATCACGGCTATTGTGATCTACTTTATCTTGCTATTGCTTGGATTGTTCTTGATTATGCTGCTTCAGCGTTCTTTTCAAAGATATATGCTGCAAGAAGCCAAGGATTATATCCATCAATATCAGCAAAATGACTATCAGCCCTTTGCAATCGACAATGAAAATATGACGGTACTGTTGTATAGCCATGGTGATTTTCAGACCTTATATGCCGACAACAATCCCCTTCAAGTAGACCATTTGCTAAAAAGCATCACTTACTCCCATGAACAGGAGGATACTTTTTATATTATTCGATTTGACCTTGAGCAATTTAAATTTCTATCCCTATACGGACAAAGGATGACTAAGCAAGATGGACAAGACGGCCTTTTATTATATGGACATTATTTGAGCTATCTCAACTCTGTCTTACTTGCTTACTTTTTGATCTATTCCATTTGTTATTTTTTGGTCTGCCTTAGTTTTTATATAATTTCCAAAAACAATCACAAGCTGACCACGATTCACCATCAATATCTTGCCAATGTTTCTCATGAGCTAAAAAGTCCCATCTCCTCGATTCAG
>CAVJBW010000061.1:0-7926 GCA_963647625.1 Lachnospiraceae bacterium | reverse complement strand
CTGCTCAGATAAAGCAATAAACTTTACATTTTTTACCTTACAGGTGTAAGTCAAGAACTCTTTGGTAGACTTTTTCATTTTCAGGATTCGCTCTTCAAATCCAAAGAAGATCACCTGATCTACCTGATAATTCATACTGGTAATCACATTTTCTATCGGTTCTTCATCTAAAAATTCTACAAGTGTTATCATCTGTCCCCTCAATTATTCATTAGCAAAAATACCTTGCTCTCGCCTAAAGAAGCATTAAAAAAGCGCCAAGATTTCCCCGTCGTCCCTGACTTGCCCGATGAGAAAATAGCATCTTGTGATTGCAACAAGTACATAAATGGGTAGTCTGTATATGCTCTGGGCGAACTCCAGCTTCCATTAGAATTTTCTCATTCGCTTTCCACAGATCCAATTGATACTTGCCATTGGCTTTTTCATAATAAGTCTCCTTGGGAAATTGCAAGGCAACCTCTTTACTGACTTCATAGCATTCCTGACAAATAGAAGGTCCAATAGCGCACAATAGATCCTGGGCCTTGCATCCAAAAGCTTCCTGCATCCTTTGAATGGTGACTTGACCCATTTTATTCGCAGTTCCCCTCCAACCAGAATGGCTAAGACCAATTGCTTTCTTGACAGGGTCTACAAAATACAAGGGAACACAATCTGCATAGAAAGTAGCAAGTGCTAGACCTCGTTCCTGGGTAATCAAACCATCCACGTCCTCATAAGTTCTCTCTTTGGTAAGTCCACATCCTGCATCTTTTCTAGTAACTACCCTTACATTGGTCGTATGGGTCTGCTTTGAAGTAACCATATCCCCGATGGTGCAGCCTAGGGCCCTAGCAACAATCTCATAGTTTTCCAAAACACAGCTTTTATCATCGCCCCTATCAAAGCTTAAGTTCAAGCTTTCATATATTCCTGTGCTAGTTCCTCCAAGCCTCGTTGTAAATAGATGCTGCACACACTTTGCCTCTTCTAGCAAAGGAAAACGCAAGCATGGCATACCTTCTTCTACTAGATAAGGAATCTCTATTCCATCTTTATATTCCATCTTATCCTTCCTTTAACATACCGAAAATGCATTTCGATACAGTCTAATTTCTCTAGGCAAGATCGCCACAATATCAAATCGGCACTGCATACCGCGATAGACCGGATGGGTCAATAGAAAATAAGATGCCACCCTGCATATAGTCTGTCTCTTTTTGTAATTAACAGCCAAGGTAGGATCTCCAAATTCCTCTGATTTTCTATATTTCACCTCAATAAAAGATAGAATCTCATCTTCCAATCCGATAAGGTCAATCTCTCCCATCCTACATCTATAATTACATTCCACTATACGATATCCGATTGCTTCAAGATAGCCTTGGGCGATTCTTTCCTTTTCCGTCCCGATTTGCCTGGTATTTCCCCTCATAACTCACTCCTCACGGCTTATAACTTTTGCCGTATGGTATCCATATCACTTACAAATACCAAAATCTGCGCCACGACTTCATAGAGTTCTGGTGGAATCATATCCCCGATTTCAAGATGAGATAAGGTCTGTGCTAGCTGATCATCTCTATAAAATGGAACGGATGCTTCGCTTCCCTTTTCTATAATCTTTTCCGCCAAAGCCCCCTTACCGGTAGCTAAGATCTTCGGTGCCGTATCCCCGGCCTCATATTTTAGTGCTACCGCTGTCTTGGCCTGTTTGCTTTTTTCTTCCATATAAGCTCCTATGCTTTCATATCAAAAGAATACCTTTTGATGGTTCCTACCCGTTCTTCCTGCTCTAAGAAGTCCTTGACAAAGTCTTTTTTCTCCACCAGATTGTTCACCTGTACCTGACAAGAATATCCTAGTTCATTTAACCTGCTTTGCAAGATATGAATATTATTCATAATCAACTCATAAGACTTATCATCGGACAAAGAAAAGTCTGTACTTACACTGCTCCCTTTCATTTTTACATAAACATCCGTAGGTCCAAGATGTTTCATATCTAAGTGTAACAGACAGCTTAAGTCCCCTTCTTTGCTAGCTAGATTCCTCTTATTCGTATAGACATAGAGATCACTATGTACGTTTTCCTGCATCATGCGTAGAGGAATCTGTACATAATTGTAAAGCTGATTGACCTGATTTATAAATTCTAGATTAGAGGTTACCTTTCCTGCACTATTTAGGACTTCTTTCGCGCTATCTCCTCCAAAATCTTTCACGGCCTTAGAGATCAGATTCATCTGCTGATGGATTCTTTCATATAGCTGATCAATCTGCTGCTTTTCGCTAACCAGCTCCGGGCTCAAGGTCCATTGTTCTTCTAGTACCCCTTGAAGTAAAGTCTGATATTCCTTTCCTGCAAGAAGATTTTGGGCAAGTGTCTCTTCTTCTAATCCAAGGCTTGTGCCGGATAGAACCTTGGCAATTTCAAGAACAACTTCTTCCTTGGTCAGATTCGGATTAAGTACGTTTCCCTGGAATAGATTTCCATCTGCTGCTAGCTGAGGAATTTGCATGAGCTGCCTGGAAAAATTGATAATTCCTTCCTGACCTAGAAGTGCCCCGGCAGAACTAGGCTGATAGATCACCCTTTGCCCTACCTGCATCTCCTCTTCCATCACCATCTCAGCTTCAGGATTTGCCAACTGGGACAGGTTTTCTTCTATCCCAGAAGTATTTACCTGTGGCAAAGCCGTTTCCTGTATTGATAATTCCACTCTAGGCTCTGTGCTCTCCTGTGGCCAATTATTGCCTACAAGAATCAGCTCTGCTTCTTGAATCTGACTTTGTAAATTCTGGGCCTGTATCTGGGACATAGAAGTTACTTCTAGGCCTTCTACGATTTGAGTATTTAACTGAAGCACCATAGAAGGTGCATTGTCTCTAGAAGCATAGACAGTTTGCAAGCTTTTGGTAAGCTGATTTAGATCCGTCAAAAAGGCCTGTTCATTATTTTTATAATTAACAAATTGATTGTAATTGTCTTGACTTATGGTCAGTCCTAACTTCTGCATTTGCACCAAGGACGTAATATCAAAGTTATCATATCCTGAAATAGACTGAGCCATACGGCTTAGGGATTCTTTGTCAATGCCCATGCCCTCCTGCATCATGGCATCTACTAATTGTAAATTGTTTTGGGAAATAGCTAGATTGGCTGCTTCTAAAGCTCGATACAAAATAGGGTTGACATTCTCCCCTTGAATGGATGTATAGGGCTTAATATAGATTGCATTGTCCGAAGTAGATTTGACCTGAAAGAACATGGTATCCCCCATAGGTAGGTTCACCTTTCCTCCAATGGAGGCCGTAATGGTCTGGCCATTGCTGAGGGCAATCTTCACCTGACCATTTTTCGCTTCATTTACTCGGCCTTCAAATATTTGCCCTGGCTTCATCTCTCCAAGAGTAGATACCATCTTGCTTTGAGCAACTTTGATCTGAGTGGGAGCCTGGGTTCCTGCACCTTGACTCGTTTGATAGGAGCTTAGCTTTGAAAATAGCATAAGGAAACGACCTCCTTTCTTTTGATTTTGTTCTTTCTATCCTATTTTATGAAATATAATTGTGAATAAAGCTGGCTCTATGAATTGGACAAGGTCCATATTTCATCAGAGCTTCTCTATGGTCTTTGGTTCCATATCCTTTATTCTCTGCGAAATGATATTCTGGATACAACTCATCATATTCCATCATCAAATGGTCTCTTGTAACCTTTGCAATAATGGAGGCAGCACCAATAGAGATACTCTTGGCATCCCCTTTGATGATTGGCACTTGGGGAATATCAATTCCTGGAATGGTTACGGCATCGTTCAAAAGCAGGTCCGGCTTAATGCTTAAGGATTCCACTGCTGTTTTCATGGCTTCTAAGGTAGCCTGCAAAATATTGATTTCATCAATTCGCTCAGGGCTATTCATGGCAATACCAATAGCTAGGGCTTCTTCCTTTATTTGTACAAATAACTCTTCTCTTTTCTTTTCACTTAATTTCTTGGAATCATTGATATATAAGATCTGGCAATCCTTAGGCAAGATCACAGCAGCTGTTACCACAGGGCCTGCAAAGGGACCTCTTCCCACTTCATCAATTCCACAGATATAATCAAGATGAGCATATTGTCTTTCATAGGCACTGATCTTGTAGATTCTTTCCTTCTCATCAAGATAGGCCTTATAACGCTTTTGCCCTTGGAGAATCAATCGCTGCACACCGCTTCTTTCATCTCCTTCAAACTCCTGTAGTAAGGCCGGGATATCGGAATCTTTTGTTTCTTTTAAAAGAGTCTTGATTTCAGCAATTGGTCTCATCTGTCTTCCTCTTCTTTCGGTGGCAATTCCAAAGTCACCTGTCCTAACCTTCCATTTCGAAATTCGTCCATGACGAGCTGGGCTGCCTTGGCATAGTCAATTTCCTGATCTCTCTTTATGCAGCCTCTTTTTTGTGCAATCGCCTCTAGGACTTCTACATGGCGACCTTCCTCTGATACTTCATATCGGTTGGCAATTGCCCCTTTATAATGCTCTCGTAAATAATCAATCATCACCAAAGACAGTTCTTCTACATTGAGAACATCATCCTTAATAGAACCAATCATGGCTAGGCGTTCTCCCACTGCCTGGTCTTCGAATTTGGGCCATAGAATTCCTGGAGTATCAAGAAGCTCTACATTTTTATTCAAACGTACCCACTGCTTTCCCTTGGTGACTCCCGGCTTGTTTCCTGTCTTGGTTGCTGCTTTTCCAGCATAAGTATTAATAAAAGTAGACTTTCCTACATTGGGAATGCCAACTACCATGGCACGAACCGGACGATTTTTGATTCCCTTGCGCTTGTCTCTTTCGATTTTTTCCTTACAGGCTTCTAGTATGGTATTTTGAACCTTTTTGATTCCATTTTTATTTCTTGCATCAATTCCTACTGCATGATAACCTTGCTCTTTAAAATATTGTATCCACTGTTCATTGGATTTGGGATCTGCTAGGTCTGACTTGTTCAACAATACTAGTCTTGCCTTGTTCTTTCCAATCTCATCAATGTCTGGGTTACGTGAGCTCATAGGAACCCTTGCATCTGTTATTTCAATAATCAAATCGATGAGCTTGATATCTTCTTGCATCTGGCGCTTTGCCTTGGTCATATGACCTGGATACCACTGATAATTCATCTTACTACCTCTATCTCTTTTATTTTACAAAACCAAAGCGTCCCTTTGTCATGCAAAACCACGCTTTTCCTACAATATATTCCTCTTTTATATTGCCAATGTTGGCATAACGGCTGTCTTCGCTATTGTTTCGATTATCTCCTAAGACGAAATACTCCCCCTTGTCCAGAGTGATTTCATTTTCTGCTAACTGGGGATTTTCAATGGAATCAACCGAGATCTCTTCTTCGAATTCCTGACCATTGACATAGACTTTACCATCTATAATTTGTATGGTATCCCCTGGCACAGCGATAACTCTTTTTATGTAATAATGGGATTTTTCATTGCCATTTGGCATAAATACAATGACATCATTGGCCTTTGGCTCTGAAATCTTATAGACCATGCGATTAATCAATACCTGATCTCCATCTTCTAGGGTTGGAGACATGGAAGAGCCTACCGCTGCACTTTTCATTCCTACAAAATAAACAATGGAAAATGCAATCAAGACCACAATCAATATTTCCACCGCCCAAGAGGCAATGGATTTTACCAAATCTTTATTTACTTTTTTCTTCTGCCGACGAAAGTTCGGACCTGGCCTTCTTTTGCGAAAAATCATCTCTACTTTAACTCCATTTTTCAAATATTCTTCTCGATTATAGCATAGTTTACTGCGAATAGGAATGAAGTTTCTAGCGGAACGAAAAAAGGCCATCGCCTAAGCGATGACCTTGCACTTTCAGTAAATTATTTACGTTCTTTAACTTTTGCTCTCTTACCAACACGTCCACGAAGATATGTTAATTTAGCACGTCTTACTTTACCGTGACGAACTACTTCTACCTTCTCTACGAATGGAGAGTGAAGTGGCCAAGTCTTTTCTACGCCTACTCCGTTAGAGAACTTACGAACAGTAAATGTCTCACGGTTGCTTCCGCCTTGCTTTTTCAATACAACACCTTCAAAGATCTGGATTCTTTCGCGGTTTCCTTCTTTGATTAGGTTGTGAACACGAACGGTATCACCTACACGAAATTCTGGTGCGTTTTCTTTTAATTCTGCCTGTTCAATGTTTTTAATAATTTCCTGTGCGTTCATCTTGTGACCTCCTAAAATATGTTGATGTTCTTAATACCTTATGTAACAGAGGACCATCGCGTTTTTATCTCACGAGAAAATATGATATCATACTTTCCCATAGATAGCAAGCACTTTATACATTAAATCGGAACAAAATAACATCTCCGTCTTTTACCACATATTCTTTGCCTTCCATTCCAACAATTCCCTTTTCCCTAGCTGCTGCCAAAGAACCATTGTCTAGAAGATCCTGGTAGTTGACCACCTCTGCCTTAATAAATCCTCTCTCGAAGTCCGTGTGAATCTTACCAGCGGCCTGTGGTGCCTTAGTTCCTTCTTTAATAGTCCAAGCACGACACTCATCTTCTCCAGCTGTCAAAAATGAGATCAGACCTAGCAGAGAATAACTAGCCTTGATCAGTTTGTCAAGACCGGATTCCTTTAGTCCAAGGTCTTCTAGGAACATGGCTTTTTCCTCATCATCAAGCTCTGAAATCTCCTGCTCAATCTGAGCACAGATTACAAATACTTCACTGCCTTCTGCTTTGGCAATTTCACGAACTGCTGCTACATGGGCATTGTCAGCTCCATCATTTGCCAAGTCATCTTCTGCAACATTTGCTGCATAGATGGTTTTCTTTCCTGTTAGCAAGTTGTATTCTTTATAAGCTTTTTCTAAGTCATCATCTTCTGGTACTTCAAAGGTTCTAGCCATCTTGCCTGCTTCAAGATGTTCTTTCAACTCTTCTAGCATCTTCAGTTCTTTTGCTAGATCCTTGTCCATACGAGCCTGCTTGGCCACCTTGGCAATTCTTCTCTCTAAGATTTCTACATCTGAAAAGATCAGTTCTAGGTTAATGGTCTCAATATCTCTTGCTGGATCAATGCTTCCGTCCACATGAACCACATTGGAATCTTCAAAGCAGCGCACTACGTGAACAATAGCATCTACTTCACGAATATTTGCCAAAAACTGATTTCCAAGTCCTTCTCCATGGGAAGCACCCTTTACAAGTCCTGCAATATCTACAAACTCAATCACAGCCGGTGTCACCTTCTTGGTGTTGTACATCTGGCCGAGCTGTTTGATTCTCTCATCTGGTACCGCTACCACTCCAACATTTGGGTCAATGGTACAAAATGGATAGTTGGCGCTTTCTGCTCCCGCTTTTGTTAGTGAATTAAATAAGGTACTTTTTCCTACATTAGGAAGTCCCACGATACCTAGTTTCATCTCTTATATTCCTCCTATAAATCTTTTGATTTCAAGGGATCTTGGCATATTCAAACATATTATACAATGCAATTCTTGCCTTTTAAATCTTTTCCCATATTTTTAGCTTCTCTCCTAAGAAGCCCTAATACAATACCTTGCATTATACCATAGCCTGTTATCTTTGTGAATATTCTGTTTTATTTTTCATCCCCTTGCCCTGTTAGGATATCCACCAGCAAGCCGGCTCTTTGGTATCTCCTATGATAATCTTTCTTGGTAAGTAGTTTCCCCTAGCATTACATGTTTGTATCATTAGCACTATTTACAATCTTTTGAATGGTCTTTCGGCTGGCGATACCACGACTTTGATTGCTAACACTATCGACATGTCCATCTAACAAGCCTTCTAGTACCATGCTCATTTCAGGGTCTTCTTTGGACTTTCCAAGAAATAATAATCGGACAATCACCAGCCCTAGCCTCTTC
>CAVJBW010000060.1:0-8108 GCA_963647625.1 Lachnospiraceae bacterium | reverse complement strand
TCCTTGTACTAGGTATCGATAATCATGATTTCCGGCAACGCAAGTGGATAAGGTAACGAGATTGCTTTTCTCTGACAAGTCCACCTGTCTTGTATTGGCATTCATGGAACGAATCGTAGACAATGTATCAATATATTTGGCAAAGGTCTCTTGATTCGAAAAGTCATAAGCTAGATTCAAATTTATCGCCTCATTGCTATAAGCAGCAAAGATTTGATATTTTTTCACATGACCTGGGGTGTAAATATAAAAATATTCATTCTCCTTGAAGAAATCTTCATCTTCAAAGTTGTGCAGTTCTCCAAACATGGAATCATTTTTCATATTATGGCCATATAATATCGTATTGTTATCATTGAAATCTGCATTATTGGCTAGTTCCATATAAATACAACCTGCGAAGGCTACTTCTTTGTACATATTATGAGTCAGATAATATCCTTCATCAGAACCATTTTGGTGCTGAGCAACAGGATAGTCAATGACAGTATTTGGTATGCGAATCCAGGCAATCAGCTCCTCATTGTAAGACTGAAGTTTTTCAAAATCAATGGGATTATTTCCATCTTCTCCATAGATGTCTTCTGGAAGAGTAACTCCCTCGCCTTCTCTCTCGTCATAAGAGGCATTTGCAACCTCACTTTCTAGATTATCATAAGCATTTTGCTGACTCTTATATTGGTAAAGGGTCCATCCAATATGGACTCCCGCCACGATTATTACCACGATTAGTATAATCATTACCACTATAAAGCCCTTTTTCTTTTTTTTATTTCCTTCCATGGTCACTTTCCTTTCTTAGAATCGACTATTTTGCATTGTCACTTTTTTCACCGCTTTGGCCTGGCACGATGCAGATTGCATCTGCAATGCTTCTTTCTCTGCCATCTGATGGTTCATTTAGGATCATTCCATCAAAATACATAGTGGTCGAGCCACCGCCATCTAGTTCATATGCCGTGATGCAACCATATTTTTGCATGAGACGAGCCATCCCTGTATAAGTCACGCCAATACTGCCATTTGACTCTCTTCCATCCACGCAAATAAAGACATAATGGTGATCATCTACCTGACCGATGGCAGTATATGGATTCAAGGCATAATACTGTTCATTGTCAATCAAAGCTTGTACTACCTTGCCATCTTTTACCAAGGCTGTATCAAACCAAAAGGTATCTCTCACTCCATCTGCTACCATTTCTTTTGCGCTTCCAAGATCCCCTGGGCTAAAAATCTTCATCTTCCCTGTCTTGTATATGGCTAGCATTTCTCCAATATTTCGATCATCTTCATGATATATTTTTCCATTTCGAATCAAGATTGGATCTTCATAGTCTCCTCCATCTCCTCGAAATCCACAAGCATCTCCGTTGACAGCAAAGATAGCTTTTTGTTCCTTTGCCATAACAGAGCAACGCTCTTTTCCTTCAATACTAGACTCATAATCTCCCCCTGCGAAGGTGGTCTGAAGCATTTGATCTGGATCATCCATAATCACATCTGCCACCCAATAGACGATTAAGTCTTCGGAAGAAGCCCCTTGGCTTTGGCTATATTTATTAATTTCTATGGATAGTCCATCTGCTTCATATTCCCAATGAGTATCCTTAGGATCTACTTCTTTAGGCTGAATGCTAGTCAAAAGGTCCTGCTGAATATAGGCTTTTCTTCCATCCTCTACCCGAATCTGATAATAATCATCTTGCAGTCCAATCACTGTCACAGCTGTATCAAAGAGCAAGTCAATCTTGTAGCTTGCTTCCTCTGCATCAATGGTATCTGTTACCTGGCAGTCCTTGATTACATACATGGTATAGGATGCAAAGTCTGATTCATTGGAGCTATCTGAGACCTTGGTATAATCAAGTCCTCCATTTCCAAAGATTCCAGAGTTCAAGATGCGAATGGCAAAAACCACAATTAAGACTAGACAAACACAGATAATGACCAGCTGTCTTTTTCTTTCTTTTTTTTCTTTCTCTACGTCATGATCTTCTATTTCTTTCATCACTCTCTCCCTCTATAAGCTCAGATTGAGCACCTCACTATAATAACCCATATTACCATAAGAGACTACCATTTGATAATAAAAGTATAGGAAGTAAGCAAAGATGCATACAATACTGACAAAACGGCTAGAATTTTTCACAAAAACATGTTTTAAAAGCCAAGGCAGGGAAATCATATTATAGATTTCAAAATATGCTGCCACTCGGCCGATTGCCATACCACTACTAAATAAGGCAACAATATACAAGGCCAAAGTAATAACTGACATATTGATAGAAACTCGAATCAAAGGATATTCTAGTTCTTCTACTGCTTTTCTTCCCCAAAAAGCTAATAGGGGAGGCACTGCAATAACGGCAACACGAATAATATTAACTCCTGACGCATCTGTTGTCATATAGTCGATATAGGATGAATATTGCGTATCTACCAATACATCACTAAAGCTTGACCAGATATAGTCAAAAGCCACTCCAAACAAAGCCGCCAAGACCAGTACAAATCGCATGGTTTTGCCCCATGGTTTTGCCTGAATTACAAAGTAAACTGGTATCATCACAAGAACCGAACTATGTATGGTAGACATAACCAAAATCAAAATCAAAAATTTCCAAAACTTCTTTTCTACAATTAGATTAGAAAAAGCAAATACCACGGAAATTACGATACACTGTCGGATTCCATTGAATAGGTACAAAAACGTAGTAGAGGCAATGAACCAATAACAGCTCATACCAAAGAAGGCAGAATATCTGCGAATCCCCACTAAGAAAAAGAATCCTGATAACAAGGCTAGAATAAAAAGCCAAGGGGTATATTCTGTAGAAATAAAATGCTTACAAAAGACTTCGAACAAAACAAAGAGCTTTCCTTTGCCCATATCCTTCCAAACCAAATCACCAAAATTGCTGCTTAGCTCGTTAAATGTCTGTATGTAAACTCCGGTATCACCGATCCCTTCTCCTCTAACTCCGCAAAAGAACACAAGGGGCACAAATAGAATCAGACCTTGATACCACTTACCTCGTGCTTCCCAGTGATTTCCACAATATACAGTTCTATAGGAGTTCTCGCTCCACAAAATCAAAATAACACTAATGGCCATCAATGCCCAAAATAATTTCATTTACTTCTCCGAGATAATCTGTTCTAGTTGCTTATAGGTTGCCTCTACGACCTTCTTTTTATCGAACTTTTGAGCCATCAATTGTCTCGACTTCAGTCCCATAGCTCTTCTTGTCTCATATGGCAGATTTAAAAATGTCACGATCTTATCGTACAGATCTATTGCATCCTGAACTTGAAATAATAGCCCATTTCCACCGGCTCCTTCTTCTACTGCTTCCATACATCCTGGAATATTACTAGTGAGAAGAGGCCTTCCCATAGAGGCGCATTCTAGCAAGGTATTTGCCATGCCCTCGTGATAAGAAGGAAGAACAAAGACGCTGCTTTTGGCAATAAAAGGCCTTACGTCCTCTTGATATCCATGATAGATAACGAGACCTTTTGACTCTAGAGCCTTGATTCTATCCGCATAATCTTCTTCATAGAATCCAACCAGATCTAGGACCACATCATCTCTCACCTTGGCCAATTCTTCCATGGCATCAAACAACTCTTCGATTCCCTTTTCCTTCATCATTCTCCCAATAAATAAGAGATGTATCTTCTCCTCTTCCTTAGGATAATCCGTCAGGGGATATTCTTCTAGATTCACTCCTGCTCCTGCAAGGACATAGGTTCTATCTTTCTTTACAATGCCATATTCAAGCAAGGTATCCCGATTCTTCGAATTTTCAAAAAAGACCATATCCACCTGCTTACAGGCTTTTCTATAAAGCCATATCACCAAGGTCTTTAAGAGCCCCTTTTTTTGAAATGCTGTTCCAAGCCCAGTTATATTGATAGCATATGGAACGTGAGCCTTTTGGCAGGCCATGCCTCCATAGATATTTGGCTTGATGGTATAGGTAATAGTCAGATCGGGAGCTACATCATTTACAATATCCTGGTATTTTTTCATTAGGATACGATCTGTCTTGGGATTGATTCCCCTACGGTCTACAGGAGTATCAATAAAGGTACATCCCATCTGAACAAGGGGTGCAACGAGATCTCCATTTGGTAAGGATATGGTCACATCATGCCCTTGAGCAATCAAGTGGGCAATCAGCTCTTTTCGAAACTTGTATAATCCTCCATCAAAATTAGCCAAAATCAATATTTTACTCATTTATTATCCTCTTTTAGTCTGTGTATAGGCGATCCGGATTGACAAATTGATAGCATACCATTCCAAGTTTTTGTGGTGCATCAAAGTCGAGCTTTGGATCTTCTCCTACATAAGCCATATTACGAAGGGCAATTCCTAGACGCTTTCTCATAATCAGGTAGGCAATATCATTTGGCTTTCTAAATTCATGCACATTACCATGCCCTGCTAGCTCGTCGGTAACAAGGATCTCATCCAAATATTTTTCCAAATCCAATGCCTTAATCTTATTTCGCTGCATCACGATCTTGCCATCGGTTACCAAAGCAAGATACATCTTTTGTTTGCGTAGCTTTCGAAAACAATCTGCTACACAAGGATACAATTCAATAGTTGGCTCATGCTCTATAAAAAGATCTAAGCACTCTCGAAGCAGCTGAGGGTCATTGATTTTTTCCTTCTTGAATACATATTCAATAGGCATTTCCCCTTTTTCCAAAGCTGCACACATACGATTATAACAATTACGCACCTGTGGCAAGCGTTCTGCTACTTTGCGCAGGCCACTTCGCATAAATTCTTTTTGAGAATATAGGGTATCATCTAAGTCGAAGATGACTGCCTCAATCTCATCTCCTAGCATTTGTGGCAAATCCTTAAAGGAAGAAAATTTAATGACTTCATCTATATTTTGCTTGATTTGGACAGTATGTTCTACTCTTGCAAAAAGTAAGTCGTGATCTGCGGCATTTTCCTGATACTCCATATTCGTTCCGAAAAGCATTCGAAGCGCTGCTTGAGGCGAATCAGCCCCTGCCTTAATAGAGATGGTAGAATCCACAGAGAACATTGGACGCATGCCCACAAAGTAGTTAAATCCTGTCTCTTCTTCCTTGACAACACCTATGGTCAAAGGTCCAACCGGCTTTAATTCTTCTAGGATTGCCTGAACCTCTTTGATCATCATGGCATCCTGCACGACTCTATATCTGGCAACTTCCTTTTCCTGTACCGTCTCCCGCCTCTTAGGGGTAATATAGATTGGCTTTCCTTCAAAATCACAAAATACATCGATTTCATATTCTCTTCCCTTTACAAAAGGTCGAATCAAATATTTTTCAAATCGCATAATGTAATATTGTAGTTCTTTTTCATTTTCTACAGGATAGGAATAGACTCCTTTTTTGTCATCTTTTAGTTCAATTGCTGCTGGAAAGCCCCCTGTATATTCAGCATAATTGTCCGAAGTAATTGTCGTATGCAATCCGCAGGAGCGGAAATAATCCATGACCCTTCTTTTATCCATACACAAAGAAGTAACTTCCTGACTTGACAAAAGAAGCTTGGTTCCATTTTTGCGAAAGGCTTCCTGAGCCGTAATGAGTACCCGGTCATCTTCCGATAGGGGTACGATTAGGTCAATATGTTCTTTTCTACATAAGTCTAATATTTGATCCACATATTCTGGTGCCTTTGGAGAGGAGACTCTCTTTTCCTTCTGGCACATCAGCATAGCTGGCAGTCCTAGCACTGTATCCGTTGCATAGGTCTCAATCTGTAAGCCCAAAGTTCCTGCTGCATATAAAAAGGTCTGAATCAGTTCATTCTTGTTGCCCGGATTGGTAAATAAAACCTTTACTACTTCCTTATGCTTGCTTCCAAATCGCTTCTTTTTTGTTCCTGCAAAGCTTTGCATTGTAGCTGCGCCTTCCGCAGAAATATCTGCTCTGACCAAGACTTTTTTGATGGTCAAGAAGAAGATTTTGGCATCTAAAAGAAAAGATACATTATCCGAATATTCCAAATCAAATTCGAACTTTTCCTCCCATTCAATGGCATTACGTCCATTGACCTGGGCAAGGCCGGTAAGACCTGGCTTTACTTCATGGCGCCTTCTCTGCCTTGGGCTATATAAGTCTACATAGTTGGGAAGTAAAGGTCTAGGACCTATAAAACTCATATTTCCCTTGAAAATATTTACAATTTCAGGAAGTTCATCTAAGCTGGTGCTTCGAAGCAAAGCGCCGAACCTAGTTAATCTCTCTTCATCTGGCAATAAATTTCCATAAGGATCCGTCTGGGAAGTCATGGAACGAAACTTGTACATAACAAATCTCGTATTGTGATATCCCGTTCTTTCCTGGGCGAAAATAACAGGAGAGCCTAGCTTTACACGAACGAGGATCGCTATAATCAGATAAAGCCAGCAAAAGCAAACCAATATAATAATTGAAAAAATAATATCTAGCAAACGCTTTACAAAAATGCGATACATTCTCTTCTCCTTATTTCCTACTATGGCCTATGATATTCCGGCACAATTTCTTTTACTAATTCCCGAATCTTGTCACTTTCATGATAGGCCGCTTCCTTTAGCCTTTGTAGCATTTCTTTTAATTTTTCTTCATCCATCTCAATCGGCTTTCCTACAAAGATTCGTTCATTATCCGTCTGAGTCTTTTCTTCATCCATAAGAAGTTCTTCATAAAGCTTTTCTCCTGGGCGAAGTCCAGTAAAACGAATGGCAATATCCTTGTCTGGTTCGAATCCTGAAAGGCGAATGAGATTCTTGGCCATATCTACGATCTTGACAGCTTGTCCCATGTCCAGAATAAAGATTTCTCCCCCTTTGGCAAAGGCTCCCGCCTGCAATACCAAAGAAACCGCCTCCGGTATGGTCATAAAGTATCTCGTTACCTCTGGATGAGTGACGGTCACTGGGCCTCCTTGAGCAATTTGCTTTTTAAATAAAGGAACCACAGATCCATTACTTCCTAGGACATTTCCAAATCGTACTGCTACATATTCTGTATCGGAATTTCGATTATACATCTGTACAATCATTTCGCAGATTCTCTTGGAAGCTCCCATAATATTGGTTGGGCGAACCGCCTTGTCTGTAGAGATCAAAACAAAGCGCTTTACATGGGCCTTGTGGGCCTGTCTTGCCACATTAGCCGTTCCACATACATTATTCTTGATGGCTTCACAAGGAGAATCCTCCATCAAAGGTACATGCTTGTGAGCTGCTGCATGATAAACCAAGTCTGGCTTATAGGTTGCAAAGATGCTCTCAATACGTGCTTCATTTTGTACGCTAGCGATTACCACTTGCAAATCAAGATATGGGTGGGTTTTTTTCAGCTCCATCTGAAGCTCATAAGCATTATTTTCATAATTGTCCAAAACGATCAGCTGTTTTGGCAGGTAATTGGCAATCTGACGGCAGAGTTCGCTACCGATAGAGCCGCCTCCACCAGTTACCAAGACTGTCTGACCAGATACGTAATTCATAACCGTATCTAGATTGGTCTCTACCGCACTTCTTCCTAGCAAATCTTCTAGGTCCACTTCTCTCATGGCTGAGACGTTGATTTCTTTATTAATCAATTGGTACATGCCGGGCATAATGGTGACCTTGCAACCTAGCTTGCTACAAGTCTCCACCAGCTGACGTCTTTCCTCTCCATATAAAGAAGGAATTGCAATCATAATTTCTTCTGCCCGATAACGCTCAACGAGTTCTGGCAGATCCTCTCGGCCCCCCAGAATCGGCACGTTGAGAAGAAAGGTCCCTTTCTTGGATGGATCATCATCTACGATACAAGGCACTTCAACATCTACCTGGTCGGAATTTTGAATTTCCTTTAAAATAATCTGCCCTGCTTCTCCTCCTCCAATGAGAATAGCCTTTCGTCTTGCGACCTCAGTGCTTTTGTAATTTCTTATGGTAGCTTTAATGCGTTTCCAGTAAAATCCCAAAAACATCACAAATAAAAGCAAGAAGAAATAGTAAGCAAAATAACTTCTAGGCATGTGTAATCCTAGCAAGGTCATAGCAACCAATTGCACTGCGGAAGCAATAAGGCCTGCTATAATC
>CAVJBW010000059.1:0-8163 GCA_963647625.1 Lachnospiraceae bacterium | reverse complement strand
CTGAAGTCCTGTCTGATAGCCTAGGTCATAGTAGTTAATAGAAAGAGTTGCTACGCCGCAGCCTTTGGCAATTCCTTCTTCTCCAGCCACAATCGGAGTCTTTGATGGGATTGCAACATTGGCAATGGTCTCCGTACAAGATGCTGCTGTATTGTCTGTTGGAATATAAAGAACATCGCTAGCATCACATGCTGTTGTAGTTACGGATGTAACATCATTGGTATCTGCAAAAGTATAAGCAGTCACCTTATAGCCAAGCTCTTCTAGATATGTTGTCATATTGTCTGCCTGGTAAACGGAATTCGGTTCTGCTGAGCAATATAAGATTCCCACGTTCTTGGCATCTGGGAATAGTTCCTTGATTAAGTCTGCCTGCTCATCTAGCGGTGCTAGATCGCTAGTTCCGGAGATATTGCCTCCTACCGTTCCTGTCCAGTCTTGAATCTCCAACGCAGTAGCATAATCTGTAATGGATGTACCAAGAATTGGAATGGAGTCTGTTGCAGCCGCTGCTGCTTGTAAAGATGCAGTAGCATTGGCCATAATCAAATCATCTCCATCTGATACGAACTGGTTGACGATGGTACTACAGGTTGCAGAATCTCCTGATGCATTTTGTGGATCAAAAGTGACTCGGTCTCCAAGCTTTTCTGTTAAAGCATCCTGAAATCCCTGAGTTGCTGCATCTAGTGCTTCATGCTGTACAAGCTGACAGATTCCGATCTTGTATGTCTTCTCCCCACTACTTGCCTGGTCTGATGAAGCTGCGCTATCAGAATTGCTGCTTCCACAAGCTGCTAGACCCATGGCCAATACCCCTGCCATAATGGCTGTCATAAGTTTCTTTTTCATGATGAATTCTCCTCCTGCTTATATGTTCTAAGCCTTGTGTTTTTCGCACTTTAAAGTGTTACAGTTTAAAGTGTAACACTTTAAAGCGTGAAATTCAACCCCAAAAACAAAAGGATGCACTTTGTAGTACATCCTTTCCTACTTTTTAATCCATCAATCGATCCTTGGCATATTCATAATTAAAGACTGGACCATCTAGACATACATAAGTGTCATTGATCTTGCAATGTCCACATTTGCCTATGCCACAGCACATCTTACGCTCAAAGGAAACCCAGATCTTGGACTCCTGCGCTCCACACTTGACACACTCTTGCGCTGCAAAATGCATCATGATTGGAGGTCCTACAATAACGATTCGATAATCATCAAAGGTATCAAATGGAATCTTATTGATATGGGCGGTTACCATTCCACCTTCAAAGCCTTCTTCTGCTCCACTATCCAAGGTTGCAATCATATTGAAGCGTTGCTTGAACTTTTCGATTTCTTCCCTAAAGAGAACGGCCTTGGAATTCTTGAATCCCGAAATAATATTGACGGATTTGCAGACTTCTGGGTGGTCATAGAAATGGTTAATCATGGTCATTACAGGAGCCATTCCGGTACCACCACAGATGACAAGCAAATCTTTATTTTCAAACTCTTTTACGGGAAAACTATTTCCATAAGGTCCTCTTAGGAAGATAGAATTTCCTGGCACCAAATCAAAGATTGCCTGAGTTAACAATCCTACATTACGAATGGTAAATTCTACATATCCAGGGCCTTTTCCACTAGCGGAAATCGGTGCCTCTCCCACCTTTGGGAGAGACAACATAAAAAATTGTCCATAGTCAGGTTCATTTTCACAAGCCACACGGAAGGTGCACTCAGTCTGGGTATGCTTGAGCATACTTAAGATTCTGTGTGGATATGGCACTAATACATTTTGTTGCATCTTACATTTCTCCTTCCTGGGCTTTCAATTCTTCTACCACCTGGGCCAAACGGTTGATGGTATCTGAAAAGTCAATTTGTTCTGGGCAACGTCTGATGCAACGTCCGCATCCTACGCACATATGCTCATTGCCTCCAAAACGGGAATTATAGTCAAATACTTTATGCATGGTCTTAAATCGCATCATCTGTTCTGGGAATTTTCTTGCAATATTACCACCTGCTGTCTTGGAATAATCTGGCAGCATACAAGAAGACCACACTCTGCGACGAGAACCTTTACGTGAATTTTCCTGATTCAAATCATCAATGGTATCAAAGCAGCTACAGGTTGGGCATACGGTATTGCAGCCACCACAGGAAATACATACATCATTGTACTCCTTCCAGAATTCATGCTCGTAGATCGGGCGAAGCTTTTGTCCCTTTTTAATATCTGGGATGGTAACTTTACGTGTATTTTCCTGAATAAATGCAGGCTCATAGTCACAAGAAGTGCCTGCTTCAAATACCTCTAAAAATTCAGCGTCCTTAATCTTCAGCTGGACCTGGTCCTCATCAAACCGAAAGGCCACCGAATAATTCTCAGCCTTGTTGGTTCCCATGGAAACACAAAAGCAGTTATCCCAGCTTTCCTTACATTCCACCATGAAGATTTTTACCTTATCTCTCATGCGCTTGTAGTAAGCGTCACTGATTCCACCATTGGCAAGGAACATATTGTCTAATCTACGTAGGCCATTGATATCACAAGGCCTTGCAAAGATAATGATTCCCTTAGGGTCTCTTGAAACCGTCTCGGTGGCACTATTTTCATCAAAAGAAAAGATGATCTGAGAGACCGGATAGATGACTTCCTTTATAGAAAAGTCTGACTGAGCATCGAGTTTCATATCTCCATAAGAAGTAATCTCTTGATAGCGAATCATACCATCATTTTGGCGCATACCTCTTTCTGGTAAATGCACTGGACCATAGATATGATATTCACCTGTAAGATGTTTTAATACCTGGTCAAAATCCTGATAAGAAATCTTCATGCTATCAGATACCACAGGGCGAGCCTTGCGTTCTGCAATCATGCTGTCAAGAATAAAGCTATCGAGCTGCAAAAATCCAGTGGTCAACTGACCTACCATACGATAAAATTCCGTATCTGCATGCTCCTTGATATCTAAGCAAAATTCTGGTACCCAGTTGAGCAAGTGGGTATTTAGAAATTCTCTTTGCTCTTCAAGTCCTGCCAAAGTCTCTGTCAGTTCACTAGTCTCATCACACAAAAATGCCATAAAATCAAGCTGCATGGCAATATGGTCTTCTAAAAGATCCTGACACATATCATCCTTGGCAACTCCTTTGATTTCAAACAAATCACACATCTGGTTCCAAGCATCCTGCATCATGATACGCTTTGGACTGGTATAGACTGATTCATAAGGGAACGCCGCTTTTCCTGCTGCATTTCCAGCACTCAAAAAGGTCTTGGCATAATCTGCGGCTAGATCTTCAATACTTTCCCCTGCATCATATTCAAAATATTCATTCAAACGAAGCAAAGCGTCTTGAAACTCTGTCAAGGCATTTTCCTTACGATTCACTGGGAACTGAACCTTTTCTAATACCTTTAAAAATTCTTCATCCACTTCACTTTGAAACAATCTTGAAAAAAGGTGATAAAGGTTTCTACGATTCACCATTAGCTTCTTATAAGTCTCTCTTTTATTGTTCGTGATCATAATAGATAACCCCCTTCTTTCCAAATGATACCACATCAAGTTCCTGTGGAAGAACATCCATCCAGTTGGCATTTTTTAAAATATAACGGGTAGATGGACCATTTCCAAAATCTCGAAGGGAATATACATTGCCTTCTCCAGCTTCTTGAATCAACTTGGAGACTTCGCTATTTGGATCTTCAACATCTCCAAAATGCAGGGCTTTTCCGGAACAATTGCGAACGCAAGCCGGCTTTTCTCCTCGTTCTCTCGCCTCAATACAAATGGTGCATTTGTCCATGGTACGTCTCATTTCGCTGAAAGTATTGGCATGATATGGACAAGCCTGGTTGCAACTCTTGCAACCGATACATTTGCCATTTTCAATCTGGACGATTCCATCTGAAAAGTTCTTATATACAGCACCAGATGGGCAGACCCGAACGCAAGCGGGATCTGCGCACTGCTGGCACATAGTTGGTAAAAAATACATTTGCAAGTTTGGATAGATTCCGTGAGGTCCTACCTGGCGGACCTTGGTACGATCGGAACCTAGGGCTGTCTGATTTTCCATTTTGCAAGCGACCTGACATCCCTTACATCCTATACAGCGGTCAAGCTCTATAACAAAGGCTAACTGACTCATCCTGCTACCTCCTGTGACATCTCTTTCCTTGGGGCACCCTCTAGAATGTGAACATTTTCTGTAGGATCCGTAGGCTGTGCTAGCCATTGTGAGAAGTCTTGTGGATTGAGCCAGATTCCTTCTGGTGGCTCTGCTGCCGGATAGACTTTCACTTGGAATCCACGAAGTGTATAGGTTCCTACCACATCATTAAATGGTGCATCTGCTTTGGTCAGCATATTGACATTGGTTTCTGTCCATCCATGAGTCTTGCTTTCTAAGGTCTCCGGATTCCAGAAACGTTCCATATAAACTACTCCTGGCTTGATTCCCTGGGTAACAGATACCACTGCTCTAATCTTACCTCGTTTGGACTCAATCCATGCCCATTGGCCATCTTCAAGTCCATACTTGGCTGCATCATTTGGGAACATCCACAGTTCTGGAACTGGATAGATTTCTCTAAGCCATGGCACATTTCTCAAGGTATTGTGATGGAAGAATGGAACTCTTCCTCCTGTCATGACAAGCGGATATTCCTGGGCAATCTCTTTCTTTCTAGGGCTTTCATCCGGTTCGATAAAGTATGGAAGCGGAGAATAGTCTTTGGATGCTGGTGGCAATTCGCACTTGGCAAATGGCTGTCCGGTACGTCCCAAAGTAATCATGCTTTCTAGATAAATCTCACATTTTTTGGATGGGGTGGCAAAGCCCTTTGGCTTGCCTGTCTTTTCATCTTCTTCTAGATAAACATAATAAGACTTCCAATCTTCCTTAGACATATAAGTATAAGGAGTATTTTGTTTCAAATCTTCAAAAGTCATACCAATACGTCCTAGGAAATGATCCCATAGGTCTGTTACCTTGTCCCAGTATGGAAGATCCTTACCCATATATTCTGCATCAAATGCCTTTTGACAATCCTCATCCCCTAGCTCTGCGCAGCGCTTGGCGATCTTGGACCAAATCAAGGTCTCATCCATGGTCTCCCAGACATGGGTCACCTGCTGACGAGCACATAAGGTATTGCAAGTCTCCACGATCATATCCGTCTCTAACCATTCTTCTGTCGGAAGAAGGATGTCTGCATAAGCAGAAAAGGAAGTTGGATACATATACATATGAACAATAAAGTCAAGTTCATCAATAACACGCTTTACCTTTTGAGAATCTGCAACCGCTGCCATCTTGTTTCCCGAGCGGTCAATCCATACTCTAGGCTTGTATGGCTTACCGGTTAAAACTGCATCTAAAATACTTGTAATATGACCTGCATACCAGATATGAAGTCCTTTATGTTCAATTCCTCCAAGACGCTTCTTTAGCTGCTCGTCTGGAAGCTTATCTGCTGCAATTGGAACCGGATAGTTTGGCATATCAAAGACGCCACTAGTGCGAAATCTTTGCATCAAGGCTCCTGGTCTTTCTACATTTCCAAGAAGCAAATCTAGGGTACAAGCTGCCATGGCTGCCTGCTCTGAATTCGGATTTTGGTCCGTTGCTACTCCTAGGCACAGTCCAGATGGTGTATTTTCTGCAAACATGCGAATCGCCTTTTCAATCATCTCTGGCTCTAATTCGCAGATTTCTCCTGCATATTCTAGGGTATAGTCCTGACATTGTTCCTTCAACATCTGAAATCCTGTTTTGTAAGTCTTTCCTTCATATTCAAAGGTGCCTTCTAAGGCAGGACTAAGGCTCTCATCATAAGGATATGCCATCGCCTTTGGAGAATTGCTCTTTTGATCCCATACCATAAAGGTATCTGGCTCCTCTGGCTTGTCTGATACCTGGTCTCTCCACAACATCTTGCTTTCTACATCTACTAAGTATGGCAGATTGGTCCATTTCAAGATAAATTCTTCATTATATAACTTTTCTTCTAAAATATAGCGAATCCAAGCTAGCATCAGGGCCACATCCGTTCCCGGACGTACTGGAAGCCATACCTGAGCTTTGGCTGCATCTGGGGTAAGACGTGGATCAATCACAATGGTCTTGACTCCTTTGGCCCGAAGGTCTGCTACGGCACCGCCTCCACTTCCTGGGCAAGAGTAGGATGGTGCTGTTCCCCACAAGACCAGGGTCTGAATCGGTGTATCTTCGGTATCATAGATTTCCAAAGCATTGGAATCGGCGATACTACAGTCCACTCCACCATACATCATGGTGTAAGCCACCACACGTGGGAGATAGCACTGTGCACATCCTGGCTCGAACCAGTTAGGAGTTCCGAAGATATTGCAGAATCTTGCAATACTCCAAATCTCTGGGTTTCCCCCTCCACCAGTAGAGCAAAATACCGTTTCTGCTCCATACTTTTGCTTGGTTTCCACCAACTTGTGGGCAATGATATCGATGGCCTTGTCCCAGGAAATACGACGCCACTTATTGGCACCTCGCTTTCCTACTCGCATCATAGGATATTTATTTCTATTTGGATGATACAAAGCCTGTATACCAGATAATCCCTTGGCACACATGCGTCCCTTGCTCATGCGATCTTCTGGATTGCCTTCTACCTTGATGACTCTGCCATTTTTTACCGTAGCAATAACGCCACAGTTGGAAATACAGGCTCTGCAACAAGTCTTAATCCTTTTGATTTCATCTTTCTTCTCTTCTTTTACAACCTTTTCTGATTTTTTTAAAAACTTGATATCCCCTACGGCTTCATCAAGTCCAGCAACTGTTGTGGCTGCCAAAAAATCCATATTTGAAAATGAAGTATTCTCGCTCATAAATTCTCTCCTTTTTCGGAAAAAAATCCAACCTTATCTCTCTGGTATACCCATTTGTATACTTTGGTATACCACATGAATACATTATAAATGACTGACTTATTAAGTCAATTGATATTGCAAGGAAGATTTTCACAAACATATTTGCCAAACCACACTATCATGCACAACTAACAATAGTTCCACACGACTTTCCACAAATTTTCAACAAAAAAAGAAGGCTTTTGTTGTAAGTAAGAAACAAACAGCCTCCTTTTTTTCAATTACCGATATACTTCCATTTGAATCGAGTCAAATGCTTCATGAACTGTGGATTCCCACTTTGGTGGAATCATCAAGAAAGATGGCAAATAGCATCCTCCCTTAGCCAATTCTATAAACTCCTCTCTCATCCAAGCAAAAAGACTTTCCTGTGTCAAAGTCTTCGCTCCTTCTTCTGCTGCAATTTTTTGAACATTGACAAAGACATCATAAACGACTTTGTTCCCTGTGATTTTCTTTAAAGCAGGAATGTCATTGATGGACATGAGCTGGATTGCATCTGGAGCAATGTCCTCTACGATTTCTGGAACAATATCCTTGATCATTCCATCGCTATGAAGCTCCATGAATATACCTAGACTCTTTCCATGGTCTATAATTCGTTTGGTTGCAGGCTTAATCAGATTTCGCCATACATCCGGTGACATAAGAAGCGAATTTTGTGAGCCCCAGTCATCATGATAAACGATGATATCTGGCTTGTAATATTCATGAAGCTTGTCAATGAGCTTGATCTTGTAGTCTGCAACTGCTTCAAAAAAATCCTTGCACTCATCTGGCTCTAGCATAAGACTTACCAAGGCCTCTTCCATGCCCATGTAACAGTTTAACCTTTCATAGACTCCATTATGAATCATCAGAGAATGCAGATTATTCTCAAAATCAAAAGTAGGTATACGATCTGTTTGTGCTGCTTTTTCCCAATCAAAAGCATCTAGGTCCGGGAACTTTACCACTTCTCTCCAATCGCAGATATCTTCTAACAAATAGTCAGGACCTGGCATAGGTGCTGGTGCTCCTTCTTCATAGCTCCAATGAATACCGAACCAGTCTTCACCGCCTTTTCCTCCTTGTGGTCTTTCCCAAAATCCCCCGATTGGCACATTGTTAATAATGCCCTTTCCATACTTTGGAATATAGTCTGGCATTTCGTGACAAAACAATCTAAGAGCATTTTCTTTTGGACTTAGCATAGATTCTCCTCCTTTTATGTGACCCCTTTTTTTTTTTTTTTTTATTATTTCCAAGC
>CAVJBW010000058.1:5669-8408 GCA_963647625.1 Lachnospiraceae bacterium | reverse complement strand
ATACTGGTGAGAGGATGAATCTTGATGAGCAGTCTCTTCTGTATGGACCCTGCTTATTAAAGGACCAACATCCTATCCTAAAGGCTTATCTAGAAAGTGAACAAGAGAGAATCAGTGGGATTCTAGAGCATTTGCAAGGGGTAAAGGGTCAGGCAAATCGCCTAGAACAGTTAAGAAAGGAAGGTGCACTAGTCAGGGAAGCCTTGCTAGAAATTGGCACCACCAAGTAAAAGGCATTATTTATGAGTAAAGTAGTTGTTACGATTCAAGGAAGCAAAGTAGAAGCCGAACTAGGAACTACCTACGAAGAGCTTGCAAGGCAATTTCAAAGTCACTATGACCAGGATATTGTCTTAGCCAGGGTCGATGGAAGTATTCGGGAATTATACAAAAAAATCGAGAAAGAAGAAGAGATTAGCTTTCTTACCATCAAGGATAAAGAAGGAAGAAAGGCCTATCGAAGAAGCTTAACCTTGCTGATGCAAAAGGCCATTGCCAATATTAGTCACAAGCAGGATCATGTCCTGGTGGAACATAGCATATCTGGCGGCTATTTTTGTCGTTTGAAAGAGAAAAGCGCCAGCGAATCTTATCTTGCCTTGGTAAAGGAAGAAATGCAACGTTTATGTGAGGCCCATCTCCCAATTTACAAGTGGAATTTCTCTAGAGACAAGGCTTTGAAGATGTTTCATTCTTGGGATATGCTAGATAAGGAAAGGCTGATTTCTTTTCGAAGAAGCAGCCGAGTGACTTTGTATGAGCTAGATGGCTACTATGACGATTATTATGGATATATGGTTCCCAATACCAGATATTTAAAAATCTTTGACTTAAAGCCTTATGAAGATGGATTTATGCTACTCTTTCCTAAGAAAGATCGAAATGAAGTAGAGGAATTTTATCCATCCAAGAAGCTTTTTTCAGTTCTTGATGAGTCCTCCAAATGGGGAGATATGCTTCATTGTGGTACGCTAGGAGCTTTAAATGAGGCAATTACCATGGGCCGTAGTAGGGAGCTTTTGCTTGTACAAGAAGCATTGATGGAAAAAAAGATTGGAAATATTGCAGAGAAGATTGCATCGGATCCTGAGAAGAAATTTATCATGATTGCAGGTCCTTCTTCTTCCGGTAAGACCACCTTTTCCTATCGTTTATCCATACAGTTATGGGCTCAGGGAATCAAGCCCCATCCTATTTCTTTAGATGATTTTTACTTAGAACCAGATCAGTGTCCTATAGGAGAAGATGGAAAGCCTAACTTTGAATGTATGCAAGCACTGAATATTGACCTATTTAATGATGTGATGCAAAGACTTCTTCGCGGAGAAGAGGTACAGATGCCAAAATACAATTTTCAGCTTGGAAAGAGTGAAAAGGGAAGTACTCTAAGGCTTAGCCCAGGAGAAGTATTGGTGATTGAAGGCATTCATGGCTTAAATGATCAGCTCTCTTACACACTTCCGTCACAAAGTAAGTATAAAATATATATTAGTGCATTAACCCAGTTAAATATTGATGAGCACAACTATCTTCCAACCACAGATGGACGCTTGATTCGCCGTATTGTAAGAGATGCTAGAGTGAGAAATACTTCCGCAGAGCGAACCATAGCCATGTGGGATTCGGTAGGACAAGGGGAAGAAAGATATATTTTCCCATATCAAGAAGAGGCGGATGTGATGTTCAACTCGGCGCTGATCTACGAATTGGCAGCACTAAAACCATATGCAGAAGCACAGCTTTTTGCAATCCAACCAACCTCACCTCAATATGAAGAGGCCAAGAGGTTACTGAAATTTTTAGACTATGTATTACCTCTCGTATCAGAAGGAATTCCTAACAATTCTATTATCCGAGAGTTTATTGGAGGAAGTTGTTTCCCAGTATAAGAATCAAATAGAGTGAGACAGGTGATCGCGGCTGTCAGTATGACAGGTGAGGAAAGTCCGGGCTTCACAGGGCAGGATGCCGGATAACGTCCGGTAAAGGCGACTTTAAGGAAAGTGCAACAGAAATAAACCGCTACTTGATGTAGTAAGGGTGGAAAGGCAGTGTAAGAGACTACCGCCTAATTGGTAACAGTTAGGGTCCATGTAAACCCCATCCGAAGCAAGACCAAAACAAAGCGATGACGTGGCCCGCCAGCTTTAGGTAGGTTGCTTGAGGCTGTTGGTAACAGCAGTCCTAGATAGATGATCACTCAACGACATAACCCGGCTTATCGTTTCGCTCTTTTTTGATTTTTTTGATTGTATTTGGGACAGATAAAAAGGAGATGTGCTAAATGAATTTTAGGAATAAAATGGCAAGATTTATGTATGGCAGATATGGTGGACGAGACCAGCTGAATCGTTTCTTATGGATCCTGATTGTCATATTGATTTTTGTAACAGCATTTACCCGAATTCCATATTTTAATTATTTAGCTTTGCTTCTCTTAGTTTTTTCCTATTATCGTATGATGTCTCGAAATATAGCCAAGAGATATGCAGAAAATCAAAAATATTTAAAGTTCACATCAAAGATTCGAGGAAAGTTCTTCTTTTCTAAGCAGCATTTTGCACAAAGAAAGTATTATGCTTTCTACCGTTGTAAGAATTGCAAGCAAAAGGTTCGCGTGCCAAAGGGAAAGGGAAGAATACAGATTACTTGTCCAAAGTGTAAGAGTCAATTTATAAAGACCACTTAGGGAAAGAGGCTATGGAATGTTTGGATATATTGCAATAGAACAAAAGCAGT
>CAVJBW010000058.1:0-5659 GCA_963647625.1 Lachnospiraceae bacterium | reverse complement strand
CTACAAATCCTTTTACTGTGGTTTGTGCCACGAATTAAAGGAAACAAGTGGAATCAAGGGTCGACTTTTGATCACTTATGATATGACCTTTTTGATTGTGCTATTATCTGGTTTGTATGAAATTGTAAATGCAAAGCAAAGTTATTTATGCCCGCTTCATCCCAAAAAGAAGCGGACTTTGTTTATCAATGAAGCAACGAAATATGCGGCAGATATGAATATTCTATTTGCTTATCAGAACTTTGAAGATGATTGGCAAGATGATAGATCTTACACCAAGAAAATGCTGACCAAGATCTTTGATAAGGATTATGAGAAGATAAAAAAGCAATATCCTCGTCAGGCGCGAGCCATTGAAAACTATATGAAGCGGCTAGAAATTGCTGAAAAAGAGAAAGAAACCAACTTGGATGTGGTAGCAGGTCTATCTGGTGAGATGCTTGCAGAAATTTTCGTTTGGAAGCAAGGAGATGTCTGGGAAGAATATCTTCGTCATATGGGATTTTATATGGGAAAGTTTATTTACCTAATGGATGCCTATGAGGACATTGAAAAAGATAAAAAGAAGGGGAATTACAACCCTTTGATTTTGCTACAAGCCCAGCAAGGGGAAGAATTTGATACCTTATGCAATCTCATGCTTCAAAGTATGATGAGTGAATGCTCCAAGTCCTTTGAAATGCTACCAATTATAGACTATGTAGGAATCTTGAGAAATATCCTATATACGGGAGTCTGGACTCGATTCGACTATTTGCTAGAAAAAAAGAAAAAGGAAAAAAAATAATATGATATTTGATCCATATAGGGTTCTGGGCATATCTGCAAATGCAACAGATGATGAAGTAAAAAAAGCATACCGGCAGCTGAGCCGCAAGTATCACCCAGATGCCAATATCAATAATCCAAATAAGCAGCAGGCGGAGGAAAAGTTTAAGGAGGTCCAACAGGCTTATGACCAAATCATGAAGCAGCGTCAACAAGGCTATAGCTATGGCGCAGGCTCTTCTTATTCCCAAGGAGGCTTTAGTGGAAGTTATTATACAGGAAATAATACTTCAACAGAAGAAAATGTACGCCTAAGAGCTGCCATGAACTATATTCATAGTAGACATTTTTCGGAGGCAATCAATACCTTAGATTCGATTCCAGTGAATGAAAGAAATGGGCAATGGTATTATTGTAGCGCTTTGGCCCAAGCAGGAGTGGGCAATAATATTACAGCTCTAGAACATGCTAGATGTGCCTGTCGGATGGAGCCAAACAATATGACTTATCGACAGCTCCTTGCTAGCTTAGAAGGGGGCGGCTATTGGTATGAAGAGAAGGGAAAAAATTATGGATTTCAGAGAAATATGGGATCAGTCGGTGGCATCTGCTTAGCCTGCGGGCTCGTCTATCTCATGATGTGTTGCTGTTGTCCACGTTAAAAAGTCTTGCAAGGAAGTTGATCCCTGCAAGACTTTTTTTGACTTTTTTTGTATTCTAGTAATGAGGTCTTACGAACTTTTCCTCACAATATTTGCAGCGATATAGCTGTTTCGATGGGTCAGAGAGAACAAAAACCTGGTCAAGACCTTGCTCAATCGATGTAATACAACGTGGATTTTTGCATTTTACCACGTTCATGACTTCTTGTGGAAGTGTCAGCTCATGCTTTTCTACAATCTTCTCATCTTTAATAACATTTACGGTGATATTCTTATCCACAAAACCAAGGATACTGATATCGAGCTTTTCAATGGCACATTCTACCTTGATAATGTCTTTTTTGCCCATCTTATTAGAACGGGCATTCTTGATGATGGCTACCGTACAGTCTAGCTTATCAAGCTCTAAGTATTGATAGATATCCATAGACATGCCAGCTTGAATATGATCTAGAACAAAACCTTCTTTTATCGCACCAATATTTAACATTTATTTCTCGGCCTCCTTCAAAAGTGTTAAGATCAAAGCCATTCTTACATAGACCCCATATTGGGCCTGCTGAAAGTAGACAGCCCTAGGGTCATCATCTACATCTACCGAAATCTCGTTGACACGAGGAAGTGGATGTAAAATCAGCATATCCTTTGGAGCAAGTTCAAGCTTTTCTTTATTCAAAATATAAAAATCCTTCATACGAATATAGTCTTCTTCGTTAAAGAAGCGCTCCCTTTGAACTCGAGTCATATAGAGTAGATCCAACTCTCCAAGGGCATCTTCTAGGCGTTCCATTTCTTTGAATTCTATCTTGTGTTCAAGCAGAACATCATTGCGAATATAGTCAGGAACCTTTAGTTCTTCAGGAGAAATCAGTACAAAGCGGACATTCTCATAGCGAATCAGGGCATGAATCAAAGAATGGACTGTTCGACCGAATTTTAAATCCCCACAAAGTCCAATGGCAAGATTGTTTAGGCGTCCCTTTAAAGAGCGGATGGTCAGTAAGTCAGTCAAGGTCTGGGTCGGATGCTGGTGTCCACCATCGCCGGCATTGATGACTGGTACCGTAGCCTTTTGGGCAGCAACTAATGGGGCTCCTTCCTTTGGATGACGCATGGCACAGATGTCTGCATAGCAGGAGATGACACGCATGGTATCGGCTACACTTTCACCCTTTGCGGCAGAAGAGGAATCAGCACTAGAAAATCCAAGAACTTGTCCACCAAGAGAAAGCATTGCTGATTCAAAGCTCAATCTGGTACGGGTACTTGGTTCATAAAAACAGGTTGCAAGTTTTTTGCCATCGCAAGCATGGGCATATTTCTTAGGATTTTTCTCGATATCATTTGCCAGGTCTAGGAGCTTATCTAGCTCTTCTACCGACAAATCCATCGGACTCATTAAATGTCGCATGTTATCCTCCTTGTAATTGTTCTGTACTGCAAAGTACAGAGAGTTTTGTCGTATTTCATTGTAATATAAGGCCTATGTTTTTTCAATAAATGAATGTCTTATCGAATATGAAATTTGTCACGAAGATCTTGAATCTCCTTCGGGCCAATTTCTACGATTGGACCAAGACTTTGGGCACTTATAATTGCTTTTGCAGAATATTCGGCTACTTCTAGTCGATCAAAGGCCCTTAGAATATTCGGACCGACAGCTAGGGCAGCATCATTTTCTAGAAGAAGTAAGGTCTCGTCGAGAGCCATAGAATCCGCTAGCTTCTTAGGATCTCTTGAATCTTTAAAAGGTACTTTTTTGATGTCTTGTAGCACCATATAGCTTTCTGGAATCAAGCGGGTATTCATAGGGGCATCGGTTATTGCAAAGGCCATCAAGGATTGAGGCTGGGCAATAAAGATACTATGAATCTCAGGATGCTGCTGGTAAATGGCCTGATGCAAAGGGGCATATTCATCCGGACTCTTGCCTTCTTCTGCTTGACCTTTACAAATGCGAACTAGCTGCTTCGGTGTAAGCTTGCTTCGGTCAAGGCCTTTCGGAGTCATGATAAAATCATCTTCTTCTAGGCGAATCGAAGCAGAGCCAAAGGCGCCGCAAGTAAGCTTTTGCTTGTAAGCACGGTGCATAAATTGGCAGATTTCATCTCGAAAGCCTCGCTCCCCTTCAAGGAATGGAAAGCAATCAGAGGCCGCAAGAGGATAGGAATCGGGCTTGGGACTTAATTCTTGATGAGATAAATGTTTTAAAGAACCACTCATCTGGCCAAATCGCTGGATTTCAGCGCCGAATTCTAAGGCTTCGAACTTAAGATAGGCATCTTCTAAGGTGGTGCCCCCAGCAACTAAACCATGATTTTCCAAAATGGTAATATCACAGCCCTTTTCGAATTCTTTAGCAATGATATCTCCTAGCTCATCACTACCGGTTAAGGCATATCTTGCCATGGTGATTTTGCCACATTTTTGATAAAGAGATGGAAAAAGATCTGTATCAGGAATCTTTCTTACGACGCTAAAGGCAATTAAAGCAGGAGAATGGGCATGTAAGATTCCATGAAAATCAGGATTGGCTTCATAAATCTTTTTGTGAAAAGCCAGCTCGCTAGACGGTTTATGAATTCCTTCCATGGTGCCGTCAGGGTGGATGCAGACAATATCTTCTCGCTTTAAAGAGCCCTTGTCATATCCTCCTGGAGTAATATAGATATCTCCCTTGTCATCTTTGATAGAAAGATTGCCTCCGGAAGTGGTTGTTAAGTTCATCTCGTAGATGCGAGACATATAATAGACCAGCTCATCTGCTGGATGGGTTGAATTTGCTTTCATAGGTAACCTCCAAATATCCATATGATTATCTATATTCTAGACCTAATATCTTGTAAAGAAAAGGGGAATTTGATAGGATAGAGGCTATGAAAGAAAAAACAAAACAATTTATCAATCAGTTTAAAAAAAGCTGCTTTCTGAGATTGAAATTGCTAGTAAAGTGGATTGTTCTAGCCATCATTTGTGGTCTCGGAATCGGATTTGTTGGAGTCTTATTTTTATATTGCATTCAGCAAGCGACCCAGCTGCGAATAGAACATGGATGGATTATTTGGCTTTTGCCACTAGGTGGACTTTTGATTGTGGCCATTTATCATAAATTTGCTTATAGCGAAACCGATCTAGGAACCAATCTTGTACTAGATGCCATTCAGACCAAGGAGAAGGTTCCTTTGAACATGACTCCTATTATATTTATTTCTACGGTGATCACACATTTGCTAGGAGGCTCCGCAGGTCGAGAAGGGGCTGCCTTGCAGATTGGAGGAAGCCTGGGGAATTTCTTTGGACGTTTGTTGAGATTTGACGAAAAGGACCAAAAAATTGCAATTATGTGTGGTATGGCGGCTGCATTTTCATCCTTGTTTGGAACGCCACTAGCTGCAAGTATCTTTGCTATGGAAGTGGTAGCTGTGGGAACCATGCAATATTCAGCCATTGTGCCTTGTGTGATTTCTTCCGTCACCGCCCATTATCTTACTTTGCGATGTGGATTTGCCTCTACTCATTTTGATTTGAACAACTTACCAAGGGAAGATATAAAATCTTTTATCCTGATTGGAATTCTAGGAGTGTTGTGTGCAGCAATTAGTATCTTGTTTTGCCTTTTGCTGCAAAAATCCCAAGTCCTTTTTCAAAAAATCTCGAAAAATGACTACTTAAGAATCCTCTTAGGAGGACTGATTATTGCCTTTTTGACTTTTGTGGTTGGTAGTCAGGATTATAATGGAGCCGGCATTGAAGTCATTGCAAGAGCAGCTGCAGGAGAAGGGGTTTGGTATGCCTTTTTACTGAAGATTCTATTTACCATTATTACCTTAGGAGTCGGTTATAAAGGCGGGGAAATCATTCCCTCTTTGTATATTGGCGCCACCTTTGGCTGTGCCTTTGGAATGCTTCTAGGATTTTCACCAAATCTTTGCGCAGCAGTAGCTATGGGGGCAGTCTTTTGTGGAGTGACCAATTCGCCCATTACCTCCATCCTCATTTGCTTTGAACTCTTTGGCATGGAAGCCTTGCCTTATTACATCATAGCCATTGCCATAAGTTACATGTTAAGCGGATATTTTGGTTTATATCGCTCGCAGCAGATTATCTTTTCCAAGTATAGGGCTGATTATTTAAATAAAGAAAAATAAATCGAGAAATAAAAAAGGTCTTGCCAAGTCTTCGCATCTGGCAAGGCCTTTCTTTATGAAATAGGAAGCTTAGCTTTAAGC
>CAVJBW010000057.1:0-8428 GCA_963647625.1 Lachnospiraceae bacterium | reverse complement strand
TACAGTTTCCATCTGGGAAATGGAATGGCATCCAAGTCTCTCCTGGAGATACCTTATCTCCTACTCTTGCTGTGGTCTCAATAGAACCACGACGAGAAGAAACCTTAATCAGTTCCCCATTCTTAATGCCGATTCTAGCTGCATCCACTTCATTGACCTCGATAAATGACTTACCTTCGATCTCCATCAGTCCTGGAGTACGTCCTGTCATGGCACGAGTGGTATAGTGATAAAGAATACGTCCTGTCATGAGAATCGTTGGATATTCCTCATCTGGAAGTTCCTGAGATGGCTTGTAAGTAGTAGGATATAGCCATCCAAGGCCTCTTGAGAACTTGCCCACATGCATGATTGGAGTTCCTGGATGATCCTTGCTGGTACATGGCCACTGAAGTCCCTGGCCTGCCACTTCTTCGCTATCAAGTCTTTCGTGAGAAATTCCTGCAAAGGAAGGAGTTACAGATGCGATTTCATCCATGATTTCAGCTGCTGTCATCTGCTTTTGTGGATAACCCATGCGATTCATAAGATCAATGATGATATCGGTATCAAGACGGATATCAAACTCTGGATCCTTGGTTAAATCTACTGCCTTACGAACTCTTTGTACACGTCTTTCTGTATTCGAGAAGGTACCTTCCTTTTCTGTATAGGACATACCAGGCAAGATAACATCTGCAAGCTGGGCAGTCTCTGTCATAAAGAGTTCTTGAATAACAAAGAAGTCAAGGCTCTTTAAGGCTTTAATGACATGAGCGGTATCTGGATCTGTTACCACTGGGTCTTCTCCGTAGATATAAAGTCCCTTAATCTTACCTTCAATGGCTGCTGGGAAGACATCTGTTGCATGTACTCCAACTTCTGTAGGCATAGGAACGCCCCAAGCCTCTTCGAACTTCTTGATTACATCTGGATTGGATACCTTCTGATATCCTGGGAAGTCTGTAGGCTGTGCTCCCATATCACAAGCACCCTGTACATTATTCTGTCCACGAAGTGGATTGACGCCGCAGCCTTCCTTTCCGAGCTTGCCACAAAGCATAGCAATATTGGACATGGACATAACGCCTTCTGTTCCTTGAGAGTGCTCTGTTACACCAAGACAATAGATGATTGGTGCTTTCTTGGCCTTTGCATAGATATGGGCTGCCTTCACCAATTCTTCTGCATCAATATGGCATTCCTCAGCTACCTTTTCCGGAGTATACTCTTTAACAATTTCAGCTAATTCTTCATATCCTTCGGTTCTTTCCTTAATAAATTCCTCATCTACTAAGCCATCGCGAATCAGGATATGCATCATACCATTGGCAAATGCAACATTGGTACCTGGCTTTAACTTAAGATGTACCGTTGCCTTCTTTGACAAGTCAATGTCACGTGGGTCTACTACAATAAGCTGTGCTCCCTTTGCTACGGCCTGGCGAATCTGCATACCTACTACAGGATGTGCCTCTTCTGGATTGGATCCTACCAAAAGGATAGCATCTACATCTGTGGTGATATCTGAGATTGGATTGGTCATTGCACCAGAACCTAATGTCATGGCAAGTCCAGCTACAGATGCTGAGTGACATACTCTCGCACAGTTGTCTGTATTGTTGGTTCCAAAGCAGGTACGAACCATCTTTTGAACCATGTAAATATCTTCATTTGGTGATCTTGAGCAGGCAAAACCAGCCAATGAATTTGAGCCATATTGTTTCTTGATTTCCATGAATTTGGATGCTACAAGATCTAATGCTTCATCCCAAGTGGCTCTTTCAAATTCCCCTGTTTCTTTATTTTTAATAAGTGGGTATTTGAGACGATCCTCAGAGTGAACAAAGTCAAAGGATCCACTACGTCCCTTTACACATAACAGACCCTTGTTGGAAGGTCCATCTGCTGCTAGAACATCTACAATCTTATTGTCCTTGACAATCAAGTCATACTGGCATCCAGTCGCACAGTGTGGACAAGTCGTGCGCACTTTGTGGGTCTCCCATGCACGATAAGACTTGTGACGCTTCTGGGTCAAGGCTCCGGTTGGGCAAGCCTGGGCACAGTTACCACAAGACTCACAGATGGATTCATTCCAATCAATTCCAAATGGAGTAGAGATATGGGAGTAGAATCCTCTTTCTGTAGTACCAATTGCTCCACGTCCTACAATCTTTTCACAAGTATTGGCGCATCTGTGGCACATAATACAAAGGTTTGGATCATAACGTAAGAATGGATTGCTCTCATCGATTGGATAATCGATTCTTTCTCCTGGGAATTCTGAGCGCTCTACGCCATATTCCATACAATATTCCTGAAGCTTACACTCTCCATTGAAAGAACACTTAAAGCAATCGGTCTTGTGATTAGAAAGCAGTAAGTCAAGGACTGTCTTTCTTGCTTCTCTTACTTTTTCCGTATTTGTAAAAATGTTGTTGCCCTCTGCAACTGGGAAGGAACATGCTGTCTGCATTTTTGGATTTCCTTCAATCTCCACCAGACACATACGACAAGATGCCTCTGGATTTAACTCTTTTATGTAACACAAAGTAGGGATTTCGATTCCGGCTGCCTGAGCAGCCTGAAGAATCGTAGTGCCTTCCTCTACTTGCATTTCTATACCGTCGATTCTAATATTTAACATTTAGTTTCCACCTCTATTGTCTGCTATTATTCTCCTTGTGCAACCATTGCAGCTGTTCCAGCCAGCTTATCAATTGCTCCAAATTTACAATTGTCAATACAAGCTCCACACTTCACGCACAAATCCTGATCAATGACGTGTGGATTTTTCACTGTTCCAATAATTGCATTGCTTGGACAGTTACGAGCACATAAAGTACATCCCTTACACTTGTCTGCCTCGATTTCAAAATGCATCAATGGCTTACATACGCAAGCTGGACATTTATGATCTCTTACATGGGCAACATACTCATCTCTGAAGAAATTGATGGTTGAAAGTACAGGATTCGGGGCTGTCTGACCAAGTCCGCACAAAGCAGTAGTCTTGATCTTATTTGCCAGATCCTCTAGTCGATCAATGTCTTCCATGGTGCCTTCGCCTTCTGTAATCTTATTTAAGATCTCTAGCATTCTCTTGGTACCTACACGACAAGGAGTACACTTTCCGCAAGATTCATCTACGGTAAATTCCAAGTAGAACTTGGCAATATCTACCATACAAGCATCTTCGTCCATGACAATGAGTCCACCAGATCCCATGATAGAACCGATCTCTGCAAGATGTTCATAATCCATCGGTACATCCAAATGCTGGGCTGGAATACATCCACCAGAAGGTCCACCGGTCTGAGCTGCCTTGAACTTCTTGCCATTTGGTACGCCACCACCGATTTCTTCAATAACGGTGCGAAGTGGGGTTCCCATTGGAACTTCTACAAGTCCTGTATTGTTGATCTTACCACCAAGGGCAAATACCTTGGTTCCTTTGGACTTTTCTGTTCCAATGCTCTTGTACCAATCTGCTCCATTTACAATAATCTGTGGAATGTTGGCATAAGTCTCTACATTGTTCAAGATTGTAGGGCTTTCGAAAAGTCCCTTTACTGCTGGGAATGGTGGTCTTGGTCTAGGCTCTCCACGATTTCCTTCAATGGAGGTCATAAGAGCTGTTTCTTCACCACATACAAAGGCTCCCGCACCAAGTCTAAGTCCAATATCAAAATTAAATCCAGTTCCGAAAATATTCTTACCTAAAAGTCCATATTCTCTTGCCTGACCAATCGCGATTACCAATCTATCTACGGCAATTGGATATTCTGCACGAACATAGATATATCCCTGGTCTGCTCCAATTGCATAACCTGCAATTGCCATGGCCTCTAAGACTACATGAGGATCGCCTTCTAGAACAGAACGGTCCATGAATGCTCCTGGATCTCCTTCATCGGCATTACAGCAAACATATTTTTTTACATTACCTCGATTGCCTGAGGCAAAACGCCATTTCATTCCAGTTGGGAATCCAGCTCCTCCACGACCACGAAGTCCTGAATCTAGGATTTCCTGTATAACTTCATCTGGGGTCATAGTGGTAAGGACTTTACCTAAGGCTTCATAACCGCCAGTTCCAATATATTCATCAATTTCTTCTGGGTTAATCACACCACAGTTACGAAGAGCAATTCTTCTCTGGCTCTTATAAAATACGGTATCATTTAAGGAATAGTGAGCAGATGCTCCTTCTCCTTGATATACCAATCTTTCTACGACACGACCTTTTACTAAATGTTCATTTACAATGTCTTCTACATCATCTAAGGTCACTCTAGAATAAAAAGTTCCTTCCGGATCAATAATGACAATTGGTCCTGCTTCACACAAACCATGGCATCCTGTCTGTACCACAGCTATTTCCTGATCAAGTCCATTTTCCTTAATCAGCTTTTGAAATTTTGTAATCAACTCCTCGCTGTGACTACTCCGACATCCGGTTCCGCCACAGACAAGTACTTCTGAACGATACATATACTTCCTCCGATTTTATTTCACTGTGTCTGCTTCACTTAAGGTATATTCTTTTACAATTTCTCCGCCCTTTAAGTGCTTTTGTACAATATCTTTTGCTTTTTCTTCATCCATCCAAATGTAGGTAACCTTTTCCTTGCCAGGTGCAAAGATTTCTACAATCGGCTCATATTGGCACAATCCGATACAACCGGTCTGAGTCACCATAACTGTATCAAGATTCTCCTTTTGCACTTCCTGTGCCAGTGTATTTAAAACCGGACGAGCACCAGATGCAATTCCACAAGTTGCCATACCAACAACTACACGGGTCACATCTTCACCCATTTCACGAATTCCGATCTGGCCTTTCATCTTTTCTTTTATTGCCCGAAGTTCTTCTAATGACTTCATATTCTTTCCTCCTATGGTCTCTTACTTACCATCTAAATCATCAAGATGTTCCTTAATATATTCTTCGATAAAACAGGATACCTCCTGTTCCTTGAAAGAAACATCTCCAAGTATTCCTTTTAGCTGCTCAGTATCTAATAGAAATTCTTCGCCATCTACCCTATATCGAAATACAAATCGAATCTCTTCATTAAATACAATCAAACTATGAATCGTTGCCGCCAAATCTCCAAGTGGCATACAGTCAATATGGTCTGTATGGAACAAGGCCCGCATGGTGGTTCCTTGTCCTAGCTGAGAAGTAATCTCAAAGCTTCCATCGGTACTTTGCGCACTTTGTTTCAAGAAGGGAATGCCTAGCCCCACCTTTCTCGTGGTTCTAGTGGTATAAAAGGGATCTTGCACCTTTTGGCAGGTCTCTAAGCTCATACCACATCCATTGTCTCTAATTTCAAATAGCAAAGTAGCAGCCTTTGTATCTCTTTCTACAAGCAAGTCAATGCGACTTGCCTTCGCCGTGATTGAATTTTGGGTAATATCTAATATACTAAGCGAAATCTCTGGTAACATTATTGATACTTTTCTAGAATACCTTTCACGTCTTTTTTCTCTAAACGTCCATATACTTCATCATTAATCATCAGAACGGGTGCTAGACCACATGCTCCTACGCAGCGGCAAGCATCTAATGAGAACTTACGGTCCGCGGTGCATTCCCCTGTCTTAATGCCAAGGATATCAGATACTTCCTCTAGAATTGTTCCTGAACCCTTTACATAACAGGCTGTACCAAGACAGACTGAAATCTGATATTCACCCTTTGGTTGCAAATTAAACTGTGAGTAAAACGTTGCTACGCCATAGATCTTTTCCAATGGTATTGCAAGACCATCTGCTATGATCTGCTGAACCTCAATTGGAAGGTATCCATAAATCCCTTGTGCCTTTTGCATAATTGGCATCAGACAACCTTTTTCATTTTTCAATTCCTCAATGATGGCCTTGAGCTTCTCTTCCTGCTCCTTCGTTCCTTCAAAGGGAATGACTGTTTTTTCTGCCAAAATAGCGCCTCCTTTTCCCTATTTCATACTTTTTGTTATAAGTCCAACCATCAAATGGACTTCATAACAAACCTAGGTAATGTATAACATAATAGACTACATCCCTATCTTAACATAAATATCTAAATTCTCAACGAAATTAAGGCAATTTTAGTTACATCTAACCAAGAATATATTTTTTATTTTGATAACTTTTACTTATAATTTGCACTTTTGCAGGCTATCACCTCTGTAAAATGTACCAAATCTAATACCTTTTTGCGTTTTTTGTATACACAAAAAAAGAAGCCTGTTATCCTAACAAACTTCTCTTAATTCCTTTAAAACTAACTTCGTCCACTTCCAAGATCGCAGCATCATCCTCTGTCTTCATATCAATCAGTTGGTGGGCATCTGAATCAGACAGATAAGTCTTTCCTTGCAAATAAGGATGCTGCTGACACAACCGGTCATGCTCTCTAGGATGATTGAGTTCATAGATCAAAAATTCACTTTCCTCTGGAATCATACCATAACTGCTAAGGAGACTGGTTGATGTCTTTTCTATATGAGCGGGTAGATAAATACCGCCAAACTGCTGATGTAGCTGGGGCATCTTCTCAAAGGAGAGATCTGTGCTGGAAATCAACAGATGCTCATACTCACCAAGTCTCTCATCTCCTGGTCCGTAGAGATATTGATTGCCATAGATTCTGCTTTGATTCTTTACTTTCATCAGATGCTCTTCTACATACGCATCAAATATCATAGCAGATTCTAGGTCTTCAAACAACCATAAGACGTGAATTTCTTCCGATGTGGTAAGTTCCATACCACAGATTCCTAATATATTGTGTTTTTGGGTGGCTGCTAGAAAAGCTTCGCAATTCTTACAAGTATTGTGATCGGTTAGGGCCACCGCATCTAATCCATTGATATAGGCCATTCCTGCTATATTTTCCGGGGTCATATCCACATCCCCACAAGGAGATAAGCAAGAATGAATATGAAAGTCGTACTTAAGCTCCATGAATCTTATTATATACCTCCAAGGCCGCTTCAAATTCCGGCAGCTCTGTCTTAAACAAGCAGATCCTCTGCTCTTTTGCCTTTTCCACCACTTCTTCTTGTGGAGAGATTCCATCGCACAGAATCACACAGCTACAATCTGCCAAGGCTGCTACTGCCAAGGTATTATTATTGTTCATTACCGTGCACCAGGCTCCACCTTCTGGTGCAAGACGCATTGCTGCGCTAAGAAGGTCGCAGCAATAGGGCTTTGTAATTGTACGCATTTCATCTTCCGCTGGTACGAGAAGATGAAATGCTTCCATATTGGCTAAATCATTGATCGTCATCTTGGTTCTTTTCCATTTCTTCTTTTTTTTGCATCTTACTATAGAAGCCTCTAAGCATGTAGATGCAATTTTCCTTTTTGCTTCCTGAGAAGCCTCGCACAATATCTTCTGCTAGGGCTCTGCAAGTCGGTGCTCCACAAGATCCACAGTCCATGCCTGGCAAGGTCTTGACGATTTCTTCTACCTTGGACATATTGTTGATGCTCTCTGACATATTCTGTCCTAGTTCAAATACCGGCTCAAACTCAGGAGCACTCTCCCAATTGATATCGATATCACACCATTTTTCAAAATATTCCTTCGGGGACTTGCGAGTCAGTGGAATATGCTGGTCAAGCTGTTTTACCTTGGCTCTTGCAATATAGGCATTTTCTACATTTAAGACTCCTCCGGTACAACCTGCGGAGCAATTCTTCAGTTCTGCATAAATAAGGTCATCCGGAATCCTCTCATCTTCGATTTCCTCTAAGGTCTTGATTACATTTTCAATACCATCTACTGCTACATAATTGCGGATTCCAATTCCTCTTGCCTCTGCACAAGTCGTTCCCACGCCCACTCCCATGCGACCTGCTCTGGCAAGATGATTCTTTGGCTTGGGATTTTCTTCCATCTTGTGGACTAAGTCCTTGTAAATATCTTTCATACCAAGGACCGATGTGATATGAGTCTTCTCAATTCCAATCGGAGACTTGATATAAGAGACCTGAGCCGGACATGGAGAAATATAGACAATATCGATCTCGTCTTCTTTTAGTCCTGTCTTTACCATGGTCTCCTTCAAAGAAGCCCTAGCAGCAATCTCAATCGGTGCCACAAAGGGAACCATGTGCTCTAAAAGCTCTGGGAATCGAACTCGTATCAGCCTTACCACTGCCGGGCAGGTAGAATTGATAATCGGATAGCATTCCTTGTGGCTTTCAATATATTCTCTTGCACATTCCATCCAATATTCATAAGCATAAGCAACGTCAAAGACATCGTCAAATCCCATTTCTATAAAGCCATTTAATACAATATTAGGATCATGCAAATGATTGAACTGGCCATAAATAGACGGATCTACCAATGCAACCTTATATTTATGCTGTTTTACCTCTTTCCAATCATCTCGATAAGAGCGCTTGGCATGATATGGGCAGTGCTGATTACACTCTGCAC
>CAVJBW010000056.1:4383-8512 GCA_963647625.1 Lachnospiraceae bacterium | reverse complement strand
GAATAAATCACCCATTCTGCAATATTGGTAGCATGGTCCCCGATTCTTTCGAAATATTTGGCAACCATAAGAAGATCTGTTTCTACCTCTCCTGCCTTGGGATTGTCCTGAATCTGATGGATAATATCCTCTTTGGCTTTATGAAATAATTCATCTACAATATCATCATGGGCGATGACTTCCTCGGCCTTTTCTATATCCCGGTGAACATAAGCATCAATGGACCAATTCAGCATCATGACGGTTTCTGTTGCCATCTTTTGAATGTGGCCAAGATCAATCTGATCCTCTGTTTCATTCATATAAATGGTCATTTCAGAAATATCTGCCGCATGGTCTCCAATACGTTCCATATCCGTTACCATCTTCATGGCTGCTGTAATGGTTCTTAGATCCCTAGCCACTGGCTGCTGCTGAATCAGCAAGGTAAAGCAGATGTCTTCCACCTTCTTTTGAGCATGGTCCACCTTGGTATCGTTTTCCATAATCTTTTTGGCAAGATCTAAGTTTTTGGTGCATAGGGCCTCTACGGCCTTTGAGATGGACTCTTCTATCAAATTGCCCATCTGAATCATTTCTTCATTCAACTCTTCTAGTTGTTCATCAAATTTTGTTCTCATGATTACTCCTTAACCGAACCTTCCTGTGATATATTCTTCTGTACGTTTGTCCTGAGGATAAGAGAACATGGTCTTGGTATCCCCAAATTCTACCATTTCTCCTAAGAGGAAAAAGGCGGTATCGTCTGATACTCGAACTGCCTGCTGCATATTATGAGTGACCACCACAACGGTGTATTTTTTCTTGAGTTCTTCCATCAAATCTTCAATCTTGGCTGTAGAGATTGGATCTAAGGCAGAAGTGGGCTCGTCCATCAGTAGAATCTCCGGTTGCACGGCAAGGGCCCTAGCGATGCAGATACGCTGCTGCTGTCCACCGGATAGGCCTAGGGCTGATTTTTTCAACCGATCCTTTACTTCTTCAAAGATGGCTGCTCCCCTTAGGGATTCTTCCACAATCTGGTCTAGCTGGGCCTTGTTTTTTATTCCATGTACTCTAGGACCATAAGCAATATTGTCGTAGATGCTCATAGGAAATGGATTAGGCTGCTGAAATACCATTCCTACCTTTTTGCGAAGGGCTGTAATGTCCACACCCTTTTGATAGATATTTTCTCCATCGATAAGGATTTCTCCTGTAATTTTCACATTTTCCACCAGATCATTCATTCTATTTAAGGTTCTTAAAAATGTGGATTTACCGCATCCTGATGGTCCGATAAATGCGGTTATGGCATTTTGCCGTATGTCCATATTCACCTCTTTTAGTGCATGATTTGCTCCATAATAGAGATTCAAATCCTTGACACTAATCTTAATATCCTTATTCATCTTGCTATTCCTTTCTATGAACATCAAATTTTTTGGCAAGAGCTTTTGTTCCCAAATTAATCAAAAATACGATTACTAGTAAGACCACCGCAATACCAAAAGCAGTATCAAAATCACCCTCGCTAGTTGCACTTAAGTAAAGCTGAATCGTTAAGGTTCCACCTGATTGGAAGATTTTGTCAAAGAACTGACTAAGGGATGGAAGTAAGATCTTGGCACTTCCTGCAGTAAATAGAAGGGCTGCAGATTCTCCCACGATTCTTCCAATGGCAAGAATCACTCCAGTAATAATTCCAGGCATTGCACTTGGAAGCAAGATGGTGCGAATCATATACCATTTGCCGGCTCCAAGTCCAAAAGCTCCATGTCTATAAGAATCTGGCACCGTCTTTAGAGCTTCCTGGGTATTTCTAGTAATCAAAGGAAGCACCATGATAATTAAGGTCAAAGAACCAGTCAAAATAGAATATCCTAGATTTAAGGTTTGGCCAAAGAACATCATTCCAAACAAACCAAATAGGATAGAAGGAATTCCTGATAAAGTCTCTGTTGCAAATTCAATTAAAGTAACTAGCTTTCCTGGCTTTGCATATTCATTGAGATAAACCGCAGAGCATACCCCAATGGGAGTTGCGATTACCATGGTAATTACCACAACATATAAGGTATTTACAATATTTCCAGCAATACCCACGGTATTATTCAGTACCGATGTCACCGATGTCAAAAAAGACCAGTTCACACTGCCAACACCCTTTACAAGAACATAGGCGATGATTCCTACCAAGATTACAACAGCAATCAGGACGCATAGATAGATCAAGACGTAGGAAATAGAATCTTTTATTTTTCTTGATTTACTAGTCATTCTTGTCACCTGCCTTTCTAACTCGAAGTAGAATGAAATTAATGACCATAATAAAGAGATATAAGATCAATCCTACCGTAAATAGAACCTGCCTATGAGTTCCTTCTGCATAGCCCATTTCACTTACAATCTGGGTCGTCAAGGTTCGAACGGAATTGAATGGAAGTGGAATATTGACAGAGCCACCTGCTACCATATTAATGGCCATAGCCTCTCCTAGAGCTCTACCTATGCCTAGGACAACTCCCGTTAAGATTCCTGATTTTGCTGCTGGAATCACCACCTTGAATATGGTCTGGATCTTGCTTGCTCCTAGGGCTAAGGAGGCGGACCTTAAGTTGACATTCACCGCTTTTAAAGAACTGACGCTAACACTTATGACCGTAGGAAGTACCATGATAGCCAGTACAATAATGGCGGATAGCAGATTCTTTCCTCCAGTAAATTGATGGGTCGTAGAATCTGCAAATATAATCTTTTCTAGCCTATACATAAATGGATTCAAAACCATCATTCCAATCAAGCCATAAATCACGGACGGAATTGCTGCTAGAAGCTCTACGGCTGCTCCTACCATAGAAGCTAGATGTTTTTGTGCAATTTCTGCCAAAAATACCGCGGTCATAAGTCCCACTAACACTCCGAGCACCACAGAGATGGCGGTTGCCACAACAGAAGTCAAAATAATATAAGCCACTCCATAAGAAGGTTCTTTTGCTGTAGGCGCCCATTCAGTTCCAAACAATAGGTCAAAAACCCCTACTTCTTTCAAAGCTGGGGTTCCTTTCCAAAACATGTAAACTGTAATGGAGGCTACCGCAACGATGGCGATAATCGCACAGATTAAGAAAATGGATTGTGCTGATTTTTCTACAATTGCTTTTTTCCTCATTATTTACTCCGTTTGCTGCTCTTTTTTACTGTGGAATAATTAAGCCTACCTGTTTAATGATATTCTTACCTTCATCAGAGTTGATATAATCAAACCAAGCCTGTACGATTTCATTATTTTCTGAAATCTCACCATTGGTAGCCATGACAAATGGTCTTGAAAGGAGATAGTCTCCAGCAAGAATATTGTCTTCTGTAGCATCTACGCTATTTACTGCTAAAGCATTTACGCTATCATCTACAACATCAAGAGATACATATCCAATTGCTCCTGGTGTAGAAGCTACGGTTGCAAGTGCTGCACCAGTAGAGTCTAGTTCCTGAGCGTATTTGCAAGCATCTGCAATCTCTAACAATTCTTCAAATGCATCTCTTGTTCCAGAACCAGCTTCACGGCCAATCACAACAATTGCTTCATCCTTTCCACCTAATTCTTTCCAGTTGGTATATTCCCCTTTGTAGATTTTTGCAAGGTCTTCGGAAGAAATGTCTGTTACGGTATTGTCTTTATCTGTTACCACTGCGATTCCATCTAAAGCCACAACATTTTCCACAGCTCCGCCTTCTTTTTCTCCATCTTCTAGGGAACGAGAAGCATCGCCGATATCCACACTGCCTGCTGCTAGTGACTCAAGTCCTGCACCAGAGCCTGTATATTCTACTGTTACGGTTACTCCAGGATTTGCTGCCATAAAGCTTTCTGATAAAGCCTCGCAAAGCTTCTCCATTGAAGTACTTCCTGCCAAAGTAAGGGTTCCATTTAATTCAGAGCTTTGCTGGGTAGCAGCTTCGCTATTTGTACTTGTTGCATCACTATTTGATGATGATCCACATGCTGATAATCCAACTACTGCCAATCCTGCTGCAAGGATTCCTACTAAAATTCTCTTTTTCATTTGTTTGTTTTACTCCTCTTAATTCATCTTAAGTATCTTGTTCATTTCTCGTCGATTGCGCTTTCGATTACATTAAATAGGAT
>CAVJBW010000056.1:0-4373 GCA_963647625.1 Lachnospiraceae bacterium | reverse complement strand
AAACTTAAGTAAATAATATGCAAATAATTTTGCATGCATAAAAAAAAGCAGGCCTACTTGCCTGCTTCTACGTCTCACTCATGCCTTCTATGAGCTGATTTAATTTTTCTTTCATCTGCTTTGCTCTAGCCTGTTGAGGAATCTGTTGGTCCTTTAGCTGTCTTCGATAGAGGTCTAACTGTTCCATGACCTCATCTATTTGTTCTGGCAGCTCATCTTCTATCCTTTCCCTGACATAATGACTTAGTCCCGGGCTTTTTCCGCTAGAAGAAATTCCAATCACTAAGTCTCCCCGGCGTACCAGGGAGGGAAAGATAAAGTCCGATTCTTCTCTGCCCTCTACGCTATCTACTAAGATTCCCCGCTCTTTTGCCTCTCTTGCTATGAGCTGATTGACCTTTTCATCATCTGTCGCCGCAATCACATAGTCCACTCCCTGCAGATCCGATGTTTCAAATGCTTTTCTCGTAAGAAAAGCTCCTTCTATCTCACCGGTTAAAGCTACCACTTTGACATCAGCGCCGCATTCTAAGAGGCGATGGGCCTTGCGCCTGGCAACCTTTCCAGCTCCTACGACAAGAAATTTCTTATCTGTAATATCGATAAAAAAAGGAAAATATCCCATATGCTCTTCTCACTTTCTTATGACACCCCAGCGATGTCTTTGATGACTTCTCCTGCCAAAATCAATCCTGTCACAGAAGGCACAAAGGCTACGCTGCCTGGAATGGCTCTTCTTTCGGTGCACTTGTGGGTAGCCGACGGTGGACATATACAATGTTCCTTACAGCTATTTTCCCCATCCTCAATTGGTTTCATGGGCTTCTCATCCGAGTATACCACCTTCAGTTTCTTCACGCCTCGCTTCTTCAGCTCACGTCTCATGACCTTGGCTAGTGGGCACATGTGAGTCTTGTAAATATCGGCCACCTGAAAGCGACTTGCATCTAGCTTATTTCCCGCTCCCATCGAACTAATCACTGGGGTCGATACCTTTTGCGCTTCTAGTATAATATGAATCTTGGCTGTTACCGTATCTACTGCATCAATCACATAATCATAGGAAGAAAAGTCAAATTCATGAGCATTTTCCGGCAAGAAAAAACATTTTCTCATCTCTACGGTTGCTTGCGGATTAATTTCCCAAATACGCTGAGCCATCACTTCGACCTTGGCCATTCCTACGGTCTTTCTCGTGGCAATAATTTGCCGATTGAGGTTGGTCAGACAGACTTCATCATCATCTACCAAGACAAAATGGCCGATTCCACTTCGAACCATTGCTTCTACCGCATAACCACCAACACCGCCGACTCCAAAGACAGCCACCTTGGCCTCTTTTAGGCGCTCGATTCCTTCTTGTCCAATTAACAACTGGGTTCTAGAAAACTGATCCAATCTCTTTCCTCCTACCTCTTTATCTTCTTAGGGCCTCACTGAGTCTATCTTTTGCCAAGGAAATTCCACTTTTCTCATAGCCCTGCTGTAATGGTTCAAATAATTGCCATGCATAGCGAGTCTCTGGATGGATGAACTTATCCATTTCAAATTCCAACACTTCCTTCACTCGGCTCTTTTCATCCTTGAAAAATTCCTGCATCTTAAGCAATATTTCATATCCTGCATCTGCGACTGCCTTGGGCTCTTCCTTAGGCAGTACAATATTCACCGTCTTTAAGTCATAGTGCGCAGCATTCTTAAAGTTCTGAGCCGCCTGGACTTGATCTTTTTGCTCAAGGTGAATCTCCTCCTGGCAAGCTAGATAAATCAAAAAAAGCTGTATGAACTCTAAGTCCTTTTCCTCCAATCCAGAATAGACCAAAGGATTTACATCTACCATGCGAAGCTCAATATGACTGATTCCTTCCTTCATCAGTCCCTCTAAGCTATTGTCCCCTGGTGGCTTGAGGCGAATAGGATAATATAGCTCTGACATATACTTGATCAGACCTAAGTCCAGATACTTTTTCATACTCTCTCCATAATGCTCCAAGGAGGAATAATCAAAGATAGGAGTAAAGAAGTTCCAATATCCTAGTTCGGAGCAGCGCACAGAGGACATCCCCATAAACAGGCTCTTTCCCTTGACTTTCTTCTCCACAAAGGAGCCGTCCATCACTGGAGATGCTGCTGTAAGCGCTGTTATTAGCCAGCCATAAACAGCCGTTTTTTTAGCCAAATCAAGATAGAATTCATCCTTATATTGTCTCTCATCTTCCCTTCTAGCTGCCTTGGCAGCTGCCCGCAGCAAGTTCTCTCCAAAGGAATAATTCACATGAATTCCACAAAAAGACATCTTGTATCGTCCATAGCGATGGGAAAGATATTCTCTATATCTGGTCTTTTCTGCTTCCCTCCCTTGAAACTGAGCAATCGGAATATCTTCTTCATTTTCAATATAGGGAGGATTGGAATAAGGCCATAGATATTCTACTTCCTTAAGACTTCCTAATCTTTTATATAAATTGGTCGTCAAAAGTTCTAGCTCTTGCATGGCCTCCTTGGGACTATGACATGGCCTTGTATTAATCTCAGTCTGATTTTCCGAAAAGTCTCGCACGACTCCTTCTTCCGGGGAAAATGGATGCGCCGTGTGGGCAAATCTTCCATCCCCTGTAATGCGCAGGCCTTCCTTTTCAAGACCGAACATGCCCTCAAATAGGTATTTTCTTACTTCTTTATCCTGTATATCTAACATCGCTGACTCCTTTTAGAGACCTGAAAAAGCCAAGAACAAAAGTTTCATTTTCTCAGGATCTTCAAAATATTCCTCTCCATGGCTTTCTCCCTGGTAAATCATTCTGCCATTTTCATATATAACCAGCCTGGTAAAAGGAACTCTCTCCCACTTACCATCATCTAATGGTCTCGTGGAAATCACTAGTCCCTCCTTGATTTCTTTGTAAAACAAGGAGTCCTTATAGTTGGTATGGACAAAGATATGCCGACCATCATGAACCATAAAGTTAAGCTTATTACCTGGGGCCGCATGTGCAAGGACCTGATCAAAGATTGCAATCTTCTCATCTAGTTCAAGAGAGGCTCTCTTTTCTAAGATCCTATGATTCACCAGCTCTAAGATATAAAGCAAGAGTCGTTCGCTATCGGTATGGCCCTCTTGCAAGGCGCAATACTTCTCCATAGGCTTACATTCAAAGATGGTTCCATTGTGAATCAAAGTCCACTGCTGCCCTAGCACGTCCTCCCTCTTAAAAGGGTGGGTGTTGCACTCTTCCACATTACCAATGGTAGCAAGGCGGATATGGGCAAAGACATTCTGTCCAAGAATCGGTTGCTTCAACCTCTCTTTTAGATAGAGGCTGTCCGATGCCTTTACAACTTCCTTTATAATCTGTGGTTTTTCTTCATCTAGAATCGTCATCCCCCAGCCACTAGGATGCTGCTGGCTATGGGAGAAAAATTCTCTTAAATAATCATTTAATACGGCCTTGTCTCTTCCCGTAAAGCCAAACAATTCGCACATGGATCTCTCTCTTTTCTTTATTCATACAATAATGGTAGGATAATATTTTTTTGAGAAAAAATCAACCTATAAATTCTCTAACATCTCTAATAAGTCTTGAAAACTTCCTTGTTTCCCTTCCCATGGCTGATCGGCATCTGGAATCATCCAATCTGTAACCAGGTAAGTATCCATGCCAATCCGACTTGCCGGCTGCATATCTTCCTTGACATCATTGCCAATCATCAAACAATCCCCAGGTGCAACTCCTATTTTCTTACATACCGCCAGATAATATTTTGGGTTGGGCTTGCAATAGTTCTCACTTTTATAATGGGTAAAGAAGTCAAAATCCTCTGATTTAAGACCTACCCATTCCATCCTGGTTCTTACTCCTACTTCAGGAAAATAAGGATTGGTTGCTAGGACAACATGTTCTGCCTTTTCATGGGCTAGCTGCACTGCTCGAATGGCAAATGGATTGTCCTGGGTAAAGCGCTTGGACTTTTTAAATTCATTTCCATAAAAGGCATCACATGGCCCTTCTAGCCTCTCTCTTGTAAGGCCGGTAATAAATTCAAAATTATTCCAAAATGCATGATCGTTGCTGTTGCAGCCTTCATTGGCAGCCATTGCCCGAATTCCCGTTCCCATGGCCTGCATCATGGTTGCTTGGTCAATGCCATATTCTCTTACCGCTTCATATAAATCTGAAAAGTAGCCTTGACAAAATTCTCCCATATCCATAGGAAGCAAGGTCCCATCTAAATCAAATAATATAGCCTTGTATCTCATATCACTCTTCCTTTCTAAACAATTGCACCCTTACTTAGCCATAAGTAAGGGTGGCAATGAATTCTTATAATTGTTTGTAATTTTCCAAAATCATGGGCTCTGCTCCGCCTAATAC
>CAVJBW010000055.1:3544-8535 GCA_963647625.1 Lachnospiraceae bacterium | reverse complement strand
TCTATTCTGTTTCATGCACCTTAAATCACTTTCTTTTTTCTTATTGTAACACACTTAAGATCTCACGTTTCATATCAAGTGATTGTTGACTTAATAAAAAATCTTCTCGGTTGGTGCTTTCTGGTAAGATGATTTCCCTTACGATCTGTCCTGGCCTATTTGCCATAATCAAGATACGGTGAGACAAATATAAGGCTTCATCAATATCGTGAGTAACAAAAATGGTAGACAATTGAATGCGATGCATCACTTGCAGATACCACTTGTGCATTTCTCGCTTTGTAATGGCATCGAGCGCAGAAAATGGTTCATCAAGAAGAGCTACTTCTTTTCCAAACAGGTAAGTTCGAAGGAGGGCTGCTCTTTGTCGCATTCCTCCAGATAATTGAGAAGGATAATACTTTTGCGTCCCCTCGATTCCAAATTCTGCAAAATATTCAGATGCCTTCTTTCTAGCCTCTGCCTTTTTCATTCCCTGAATCAGCAGAGGCATAGCCACATTGTCTATTATAGTATGATAAGGCATTAGCAAATCTTTCTGGAGCATATAGCTGACACGTCCCGGTTGATTGGTAATATCCTCTTCCCGCAAAAGAACTTGTCCCTTGCTTGGCTGTACTAGACCGGAAAGGATCTGAAATAAGGTAGTCTTTCCCACACCACTTACTCCTAATAAGCCAATAATCTCTCCTTTATGTAAATCAAAAGAAATATCCTCTATGATGGTTTCTTTATCATATCTATGCGTGATATTTTTTGCTTGTAATACCTGATCTTTCATACTTTTGATTCCTTACTCTGGATTATAATCGTTGGTAAATCCTGTTCCTGCCTCAATCTTGCCCTCTAAGAGCTCATTGTCATACATCCAGCTATATACGCCGTCCCAACGACTTGCATCAATATAGCCCCAATATGGTGCATCCGATACATACTGGTCTGCCAACCATTTTTGTGAAGTAGTTACAAGCTCCTCATCTAGTTCTGGCACCTCTTCACAAAGAATCTTAGCTGCATCTTCTGGATGTTCCACAGCATACTCATATCCTTTACGCACAGCAGCCACGAATGCCTTTGTAATCTCAGGATTCTCCTTCATATAGTCATCATTTCCAATAATCACTGGAGTATATTCGTCCATCTCCTCACAGTAATCTCTTAGGAAAAAGAAGTTGGTATCTAAGTCAGACAGTTGTGCTCTGATTCCATCCCATGCATAATAAATCCATACTGCATCAATATTGGACTGAAGTCCCGCTACTGCATCATCCACGGTTACAGGATCTAGAACAACCTTGTCCCAATTTCCACCGTCTTTTTCCACGCAGTACGAAGCAAAGTCTGCTCCATAGGATCTTCCCAAGTTGCATAATGAAGTCCTTCTAAGCCCTTTGGAGAAGTGGCATTGCTCTCTGCTCTCGTAATAATTCCACTTGTGTTGTGCTGAATGACTGCTGCTACAGCCGTTACCGGAATCGGATCATCGGAAGCATAGGTATATGCCAAGGTATCTTGAAAATCAATACCAAACTCAGCCTTTCCTACTCCTACCAATTCTGATCCATATCCACTGGAAGTCTGAACAAATTCAATATCGATTCCAGCATCTTCAAAATATCCTAGAGCATCTGCCACATATAAGCCTGTATGATTGGTATTTGGTGTCCAATCAAGGGCAAATGTAATCTTTGTTAATTCCTTTTTACTTTCGGTCTTTGTATCGGAGCCTTCCTGAGAAGTGGCATTGCTACTACTACTTCCACAAGCAGCTAGAGAAGCTGCCAATACTCCGGTCATAATTAGTGCAAATAATTTCTTTTTCATCACTATTCCTCGCTCTTTTTTCTTTTGTCCCATGGCATCAAAGCCTTTTGTATCTTTCCAAGTCCCCACATCAGTAACAAACTGATCAAAGAAATCAATACAATCACTGCAAACATTTTGTCATAGGCATAGGATTTTTTCACTCGCATCATATAGACACCAAGTCCTGCATATCCTCCTAGCCACTCGGCTACAACAGCTCCCACAATAGAATAGGCTGCCGAAATTCGAAGTCCCGAGAAAAATTCGCCCAAGGTCGCTGGCAATTTCATATAGCGAAAGATTTCAATCGGCCTTGCCCCCATTGCTTTAAATAGGTTCTCTGCTTCTTTATCCACACTGGCAAATCCTTCTAACAACCCCACCGTAATAGGGAAAAAGGCAGTAATAATAACAAGAACAATCTTCGGTGCCATAGCATAGCCTAGCCACAAGATTAATAAAGGAGCAATCGCCACTGTCGGTATCGTCTGACTAATGACAACAATGGGATAAAATGCCCTGTAAAATCCTTTGAATCGGTTCATAAGCACCGCACTTACAAATCCAAGGCCAGTTCCAATCGCCAGACCAATCAAGGCCTCAATAATGGTGGTCTTAGCATGGGTCATCAATAGTGGAAAGTCCTCTATAAATGCCTCTACTACCTTGACTGGACTTGGCAACATATAATGTGGAATCAGCTCTAGCATAGCAACCACCTGCCATGCCACTATGATCAAGACAATTGCAGAAATCGGTATTAATTTATTCGTGATGTTTTGTAATTTTCTTTTCAATGGAAAGCACTTCTCCTGCTGGTCTGTAAGCAATCTTTACATAGGAAGCCACATATGGCGCCCCTGCTCTTACTGCGATCTTCTGGCATTCTTTTACAATGTCCATGAGCTCATCATAATCGCCCTCAATAGTTGTTTCAAATGGTCCTACTGAACAGTTAAGTCCTGTAGACTTGATATAGGCAATCACCTCATCAACTACCCGAATCAACTCTTCTTCATTTGGTGTCTCTGGAAGCACTTGAATTGCTACGCTTGCATTCATTTATTTTTCCTCCTTTTTTCATGAATGTGAATGTAAAAAAAGAACCTGTGCCTTATGGGGCACAGGTCTATCGATCATGTAAATCCTTTAAAATTTCCACGATCTCCCTACGCCGGCATAATCCGGATCAGGTAATAAGGGTCAAAGCAATGATCTATTACTTTTCTCAGCCCGAAGGCTCCCCTGATCGTTCTTAAGTGTAATCTTCTTTTTCTTACTTGTCAACAAGAAGTCATATGACAGATTTATCTATCCTATTCCAATTTGAATTTTCCAACTTCTTCTGAAAGCTGTTTTGCTACATCGCTATTGCCACTAGCCTGTTCTTGGATATTTCCAACACTTCCAGTAAGCTGAACGGACATTTCACTAACATTGGAAATTCCCCTTGCGCTTTCTTCTACGGCCAGGTTCACATCTCCAACAGATACTTTAATGCTATCCATGGTTTCCTGTAATTGCGCAGAGGTCTGAGCAAAGCTTTCCATAATCTCATTCATGGTATTGGCATCTGTATGGTAAGATTCGCTTAGTTCCACCATACCATCATATCCACCAACTGCGGTTTCTGAAGCAAATTCAATCATGCGCTCTGCTTCTTTTGCCAATGCATTGACAGCATCAATCACTCCTGCACTTACCTTACGAATCTGTTCTGCTGCACTTGCAGAATCATTGGCAAGCTGACCAATTTCACCAGCAACAACAGCAAATCCTTTACCAGCTTCTCCGGCTCTAGCAGCTTCAATACTAGCATTTAAAGCCAAGAGATTGGTCTGATCGGTAATGCTAATAATATTATTTGTCAAAACAGAAATTTCTTCTACTGCCTTGGACTGCTCGATACGCTGATGCAGTTCGTTGGCGATCTTCTCGGTCTCTTCCACAGCTTCTTTCTGTTTGGCTAGAGCATCTTCTCTTGCCTGAGCGGAACGAGAATCCATCTCCATGGTATAGTCATTTCCCTCTTTTGCATGAGAGGCCATCTCTTCTACAGAAACAAAAATATCATTAATCGATGTTGCAATTTGATTTAAGGAGGCCGTGGTCTCTTCCATTGCTGCGCTCATCTCTTCCATATTGGCGGATACATCAATGATATTATCATCTGCACTTCGAACATTTTCCACCATAGTTTGTGCTGCTTCCTTGAGTGAAATGGAATTGGCAGAAATATTCAACATAATTTCTCTGATATATTTTAATAATGAGTTCACATTATTGGCAATCAGTTCGAGTTCGTCTCCACTGGTAACATCTAAAGTCTGGGTTAGGTCTCCTTCATTATTTACCAAATCATAAATCTTATCATCAATTGCATGAAGTCCTTTTAAGATTCGGCGAACAATTACATTCATAATAAAGATAGCAATAATCAAACAGATAATTCCAATAAGAACAGTTCGCTCTACAGAAGTTAATACTCTCTCTCTAATGCTAGAGGCATCATAGTCACATCCTAAAGCAGCAACTACATTGCCCTGGCTGTCCTTAATAGGCATATATACCGTAATCAGGTTCGAATCATCAATATAATCCTGATTCCATTGCTTTCCTTCTTCAAAAATTGACTGTAAGGTAGCATATTCTTCCTCGAACTTAGATCCTACTACTTCCGGATCTTCCTCGGCAGCATCTACACCATAAAGAACATTACTGCCATCCGTATAAAGGGTATATAAATATTTAATATCTGTACTTTCGATCATTTTTTGCATAGCACTGCGAGTCTGTTCATAGGCCTTGGTTCCTTCCGAGCCTTCTTTGACCTGTCCTACCAAGTCGCCATCGATCTGAGCTACCGTAATCGATGCCGCTTGTTCTGCTTCTTCAATTCCCATGTTCACCATGCTTTTTTGAAGCATTTGGGATGAACTAATGCCCATAAATACGCAAATCAAAATAATAAGAATACAAGATGGAGCTAATATCTTCGAAGTGATTCCCATCTTTCTCGTCTTTACTTTTTTCTTCACTAATCTATCCTCCTTGAACTAACCAAATAAAGATATGGGGCGTATTGCCTACGTCCCATATCTAATATAGCACTTTATTCATATCAATTCAAGAATTATTCCTATTACATAAAGAATTCGTAATATTTATCCAATTTACTTTTCACA
>CAVJBW010000055.1:1306-3511 GCA_963647625.1 Lachnospiraceae bacterium | reverse complement strand
CAAGAAGCTTCTAGCTGTTGATTCAAAGCGTAGATGGTCTGTCCTAGAATGGGATGCATCACTTGCGGGGCAATTTGACACATTGGTTCTAATACAAAGCTACGATTTTCCATATCATAATGGGGAATTACAAGATCATCTAGCCTTACAATCTCATCTTCATATAGGAGAATATCAATATCCAAGGTCCTTTGGCCCCAGTGTTCTAGCCGCACTCTACCATTGTCCTTTTCAATCTGGCTGGTTACTTCTAAAAGCTCCCTTGGGCTTAATAGGGTCTCACATTCAAGAGCTGTATTTAAAAAATCTGCCTGGTCCGTCTTGCCATAGGCCGGCGTATTTAGATAGTCTGCGACCTTGGTCACACGAATCAATGGATTCTCCTCTAAGTCCTTTATGGCATGATCTAAGTATCCTTTTCGATCTCCCATATTAGACCCCAAAGACAGATATACCTTCTTCCAGCCTCTTGTGATTTCCACTGATACCGATTCTAGAGGAAGACCAATGGGTGCCCATGGCTTCAATACTTCTAAGCGAATCGACTGCATCAAAGGAAAGGTAAGCAGCAGTTGTCTAGCTAGCTGTTCTGCTACTCTTTCGATGAGCTTATAGGTCTGCTCTTGCATAAATTTGTTGATAAAATGACACACTTCCCCATAATGGATAGAGCTAGACATCTTATCATCCCATCCTGCTTTAGAGACATTGGTATAGATTGTGGCATTAATCAAGAACTTTTGACCTAGGGTATTTTCTTCTGGCAAAAGTCCATGATGCCCAAACACTTCTAGATTTTTAATTTTTATTTGATCCATTCTTTTCCTCAATTCTTATAGGCTAATATTGCTTTGGTCATCTTGATTGCCCTGGCATTTTCTTTGACATCATGTACGCGAACAAACATGACATCCTCCAAAGCCGCTAGGACAGTGGTAACTAAAGTCCCCTCAACTCTTTGCGTTGCTGGCAAATCCAAAGTAAGACCAATTACTGATTTCCTAGAGGTTCCAAGTAAAATAGGCTTATCAAGGACTTTTAGCTTGGCTAGCTTGGCAATAATTTCTAGATTTTGCTCATAGCTTTTAGCAAATCCCACCCCTGGGTCAATGATAATTTTATCTTCTGCTATACCAGCTTCCTGAGCTAGAGAAAGGGTATGCTGCAGATCTTCTATTACTTCTTTCATATAGTGGTGGTAGCTAGCTTCTTTTCTATTGTGCATCAAACAGCAAGCTACCTCTCCCTGGGCAATAACGCTAGCCATTTCAGAGTCATATTGTAGACCCCAGATATCATTAATCAAATCAGCCCCTGCCGCAATGGCCGCCTTTGCCACTTGGCTTTTATAGGTATCAATGGACAATGGCACATCAAATCTTTGTTTTAGGGCTTCTATAACCGGCAAGATTCTATCAATCTCTTCCTGGTCACAAATCTTCGTATAGCCAGGCCTTGTAGACTCTCCTCCAATATCAATAAGATCCGCCCCATCTCTTATCATTTCTTCTGCATGAAAGAGGGCCTGATCTAACTGATTGTATCTGCCACCATCAGAAAAAGAATCCGGTGTCACATTAAGAATGCCCATGATATAGGTCTGATTCTCTGTTTGAAAGTCTTTCTCTCCAATTACCACTGTTCAATTACCTCCATGTAGATTGGGCTAAAGTTCTTACGATTCTCATCCCAATAGCAGGCATCAATAGCCTTGCACTCATAGCACTTTCTCACTCGGTTGTCTGCCCAGGCAAAGATAAACAAGATCCGATCCGTCTCTTCTAATTGTTTCACTTCATCTCTTAGGCATTCATAGGTCTTAATCCCATATATTCTGCGATCCTTTTGACGATGACTATGAATCATATTAATAACAAGCTCTTGCAAATACTCAGGTAATCCGATTTGTGGCAATAGTTCCCTTGCCATGGCAATACTTTGCTCTTCATGATTTTTATCTGCCTTTGCCCTGCCTAGATCATGAAGCATAGCTGCAAGGCAAATGGCCTGTGGCTCATGAGGAACCTTACATACGGTACAAGCCCAAGCTGCAAGAGATGCAACTTCCTTCATATGCTTTTCATCATGAAGACAAAAGACGCGATCTCTTTCTTTTTCTTCAAGCTTTTTTAAATATTCTTGAAATGTGCTATTTTTTTCTAATAATTGAGCATCAGTTGATACTGACTTAAAAAGCTACTTGAA
>CAVJBW010000055.1:0-1296 GCA_963647625.1 Lachnospiraceae bacterium | reverse complement strand
ATTTATCATTTTATTTCTCCGATCATCTCATCGTACTGATCCTTGATTTGCTTCAATTGAGACAAGGAGCCAAAACATATAATACCATCTGCCTTCTTTGCCAAAGCCAGACCAATACCTTCTTTGATATCCTGTGCTACAGCAACATGATCATAATAGTTCTTGGCACAAGTAGCTAACTCTTCTGCTGAAAGCCCCCGCTCTCCCATGGTGGAAATGCAGATGACCTCCGCTGGTATGTGCGACATAATTTCTAATACCTTGTCGTAAGCCTTATCTTTTAACATGCCAATAAGATATACCAGTCTCTGATGTGGAAATTTGATTTGCAAAGTTTCTAAAAGCTGCCTTGCTGCAGGCTCATTATGAGCCCCATCTAGATATATATCTGGATTCCTTCCTATTCTTTCAAAACGTCCAAAGGGTGGCTTCTTTTTAAGGCCTTGGTAGATATGTTCTTTTGTAATTCCATAACCATCTTTTTTCAAATCATCGATTGCTACCATTGCAGTTGCTGCATTGGTCACTTGATATAGGGCATCTGTAAGGATGACAAGATCCTTATAAGTTCCAAAATCAAAGCGAATCTTCCCCTCCTGCACCTGAATATGCATTAGGTCTGCTGGCTTCAAAAAGCTACAACTAGCAGCTCCCCTCTCTTTCGCAACCTGGCAGATCACCTGCTCTACACTAGGCTGTGCCGGTGCAGAAATCACCCGAGCATGCTCCTTGATAATTCCGGCTTTTATCTGGGCAATCTCTTCTATCCTTGTTCCCAAAAAATCCATATGATCTAGTCCAATAGGGGTAAAGATACATTGAATAGGCGATGCAATCACATTGGTTGCATCCGTAGCACCCCCCATTCCAGTTTCTAGAATAATAAGGTCTACTTTTCTAGCTGCAAAGGCCAAAAATGCCACGGCAACTTCCATTTCAAAAAGAGTTGGATGAGCATATCCTTCTTCTTCCATCTCTTGACAAGCCACTTGGGCCTTACTAAAGGCTCTAGCAAGTTCTTCCTTACTGATTCGCTGACCATCAATTACAAACTTGTCTTCATAAGCAAAAACATCTGGCGTAGAAAATACTCCAACCTTATAGCCCGCTTCTTTTAGTATGGAAGATATATAAAAGCAAGTGCTTCCCTTTCCATTGGTTCCCGCTATATGAATGATGGGAAATCGATCTTGTATATTATCTAGTTGTTTCATTAAGGCTTTGATACTATCAAGCCCCAAAATACTTCCCTTCTTGGCCACCTGATGAATCAAAGACATGGTTTCTTTATAATCC
>CAVJBW010000054.1:1704-8564 GCA_963647625.1 Lachnospiraceae bacterium | reverse complement strand
CTCTAAAGCAGTCCTTGATATAGACATAGAAGTCATTTTTTTCTGTAGTCATGCTATCTTTTTGTTCTTGGTAAAACTGATCAAACTCAGCGATGTGGGTCTTCCCAAGAATATTTGTTAACTCATCCGTATCTTTTTCACTCATATCTTTCCCCCTATCTGCTATAATTATACTAGAAAAATAAGTTCAACATGAAAGGAATGATTTTCATGGATTCAAGCCAAGACAATTACTTGACTAGCTATGCAAGCATTGCCACCTTAAACGAAGCTCATAAGATCTATTTGGTACAAGATATTCATTCCAAGAAGATTTATGTCAAAAAAATCTTAGATATCTACAATACCAAGGTCTATGAAGCTCTATATCAAAGCCCGGTTATGGGAACTCCAAGAATCATAGACTATGCTTTGGCAGATGATCAGCTCCTAGTCATAGAAGAATATATCTCTGGCCAGTCCCTAGAAGAAAGAATTGCCAAAGGGCCACTGTCCTTTACAGACCTCACAAGCTATCTCATGGACCTATGCCACATTCTAGAGCGCCTGCATCAGGCCTCACCGGCAATCATTCACCGGGATATCAAGCCATCTAATATCATGATTACCCCTTACAATAAGGCCGTCTTACTAGACTTTAATGCCGCAAAACAGTACTGCGCATCTGCTGAAAAAGACACCGTTTTATTAGGTACAAAAGGCTATGCTTCCCCGGAACAATATGGATTTGGAGCCTCATCTCCCCTTACGGATATCTATTCTTTTGGCATCTTGCTAAAGGAGCTATTACAAAGCACGCCTTCCTATCCACAAGGAATCGACTCTATTGCCGAGCGCTGTAGCCAGCTCAATCCCAAGGATCGATACTCTAGCATTGGAGAACTCAAAAAAGACCTTATGAACTATTTACCAAAAGAAAATACAGCTTCTAGGCCTAGTCCTTCCCAGACTAGCTCCTATCATTTGCCTGGATATCGCACTAAGACTCCTTGGAAAATCGTTCTTAGTAGCATCGTTTATCTAGTCACAGCATTCTTTTGTTCTAGTTTGGAGTTTGATCATATAACAGGAAGTCTTTTGACGATAGAAAGGATTCTAATGTTTGTCATGTTTTTCCTTATGGTTCTTGCTACCTTTAATTATAGAAATGTCCAACGATATTTTCCTTTTCATCATAGTAAGAATCGCCTGCTTTCGTATCTAGGCATTGCCTTTGTAGACATCCTTATTATCCTTGTCCTCTGTTTGCTCATGAGTTTTTTAGAGTCCAACATCTTTCATGTTGTAAGCTAATAATAGCACAATAGTCCTATCTATGTTGCCACCTTTACGGTGGCATTTTTTTGTAATAGAAATTTCCTCCCTCATATAGTAAGGTCAAAAATCCCCTTGACATCTTCCTATCCCTCTCATATAATTACCAAAGATAATTACTTATAATAACTTTTCAATATAGAGGAATAAGTATGAAAACAGATACCTTAAAGGCATTCATTGATGCCTGTCAAGCTACTAGAACTATTTTAAATTCCCTTCCAGATCTCCCCCCTGGAATGTCTCCAAGACATATTCGTATTCTCGGGATGATTCACGACTTGGGTAAGGAAAAAGAGCTCGTCAAAGTCTCTGATGTAGCAAGCGCCATGCACTCTACTCGGCCAAGCATTACCCGACTCGTTCATGAACTAGAAGATTTAGACCTAGTGACCAAGCATCAGCAGCTAGACGATCGCAGGGTCTTTGCCTTAGAGCTGACTTTAAAGGGAAAAGAATATTATCAGTACTACGTAGAAGACTATTATAATGGCTTTGCCATCAAGCTATCAGACTTTACCGACCAGGAGATTCAAGAGGCCTCTAGAGTCATTACACAAGTATGCGATATTTTAACCAAAAAATAGATAGGAGTTTATAAGAAAATGGAATTTGAGAGAAAACTAGATGCCAAGCTTGTATTGGCTATTATTGCAACTGGATTATTGTCATTTTGTGGAGTTTTGGTAGAAACTGCCATGAATGTCACCTTCCCTACCTTGATGGAAGAATTCTCCATTGGAACCTCTACAGTTCAGTGGATCACTACGGGCTACCTCTTGGTACTAGCCATTATTGTACCAACTTCTTCTTTCTTAAATCGAAAGCTGAAGATGAAAAGCCTTTATCTGATTGCCGTGGTCTTGTTTATTGCCGGCACCATCCTTTCTGCTTGTGCCCCAAGTTTTATCCTTTTACTTGTAGGGCGTCTGATTCAAGGAGTCGGAACCGGACTTGCTCTGCCATTGATGTACAATATCATCCTGCAGCAAACACCTCATGAAAAGATTGGCATGATGATGGGTGTGGGAATGATGATTACCGGAGTCGCTCCTGCCATCGGACCTACCGTCGGTGGACTTATGGTAGAGACCTTTGGTTGGCGTGCTATTTTCATCGTTCTTTTGCCATTTTTGATTTTTGCACTGATTGCAGGCCTAGTATCTGTTCGTCAATCCTGTGAGCTATCCAATCCTGCCTTTGACATCGCTGGCTACCTGCTACTAGCTCTTTCCTTTGCCTGCCTGATTATTGGATGCAGTATGGCTGGAAACTATGGCTGGATCAGCCTCAGAACCTTAGGGCTCATTCTACTTGCTATCCTATTACTTATTGCATTTGGCCTAAAGGCACTAAAATCAGCGCATCCCCTTATGGATATCAAGGTATTTCGGAATAAAGCATTTCGCTACTGCTGGCTCTCTTTTTCCATTACCTTTTTTATGGTCCTAAGTATTTCTTACTTGATTCCAAACTTTTCCCAGCTTGCCATGGGGCAAAGCGCTTTGATTGCAGGAATCATTATGCTACCTGGGTCCATATTGACCATGGTATTATCTCCTTTTGCCGGCAAGATGTATGATGCTTTTGGGGCAAAGATGCCTTTGACCATAGGGATTGTTGTCGTAATTATTTCTCAATTGATTTTCTTTCTTGTGGTACAACATGCTTCCATTCCTGCCTTAATTGCAACCTATATGATCTTCTCTTTTGGTCAGTGCCTCATTATTAGCAATACCATGACCCATGGACTTGATGCCTTGCCACAGGGAGAAAAGCCAGATGGCAATGCCGTCTACAATACTGCTCAGCAGCTCTTTGGTGCCATCGGTACTTCTATCATCTCTTCTATTGTGGCCTCGGCCCAGGCCCACAATGACATGACAGCAGGCACCATCGCAGGAACGACCCATGCTTTCCTACTGCTTACAGTTCTAGCAATCTTGAGCCTGATTAGTATTATCTGTGCCCTCAGATGCAAGACACAGGCAAGCTAAGAAATCAGGCTAAAAAGCTGATAAAATAACCTTGACAAATAAAGCGGCAAACTATAAAGTAAAATACGAATGAAATAGACAAATCGTTGACGAGGACAGTAGCTTTTTTTAAGTCGTTCCAGAGAGAAGCCGTTTGGTGCAAGGCTTTACGAAGAGAATAAGCGAACACCACCTCTAAGAGATCCTTAATCGGATACGTCTAGGTCACGTTACGACCTTCAAGTGGCTACATGGTAGCAATTTGGGTGGAACCGCGAGTCAATCGTCCCAATTCGTCTTTTTGACGGATTGGGATTTTTTTATTCAAAATCAAAGATAAAAGGAGTTATTTACAATGGAAAGAGAAGAATTCTTAGGCCTATATCGACATTCTTTGGCCCACATTCTTGCAAAAGCTGTCATTGAGCTGTATGGAAAAGAGGTCCAATATGCAATCGGACCTATGATTGATGATGGAGCTTATTATGATTTTGTTCTTCCTGAAGGCAAGACAATTGGAGAAAGCGACTTTAAGACCATCGAAAATAAAATGCGTGAAATCATCAAGCGCCGCGAAGACTGGACTCGCAAGGTGGTATCAAAAGAGGAAGCTCTTGAGCTTTTCAAAGATCAAAAATACAAAGTAGAATTGATTCAAGATCTTCCACAAGACGAGACCATCAGCATCTACTATACCGGTGAAGACTATGTAGACCTGTGTAGAGGACCTCATGTGGAGAATTCACAGGAACTTATGAATGTTGCTTACAAAGTACACTCTTGCTCTATGGCCTATTGGCGTGGCGATGCCAAAAGAGACCAGTTGCAGCGTGTTTACTTCTATGCTTTCCCTAGCAAAGACGAACTAAAAGAACATGTCAAATTAATCGAAGAAGCCAAGGAACGCGACCACAAGAAGCTTGGTGCCCAGCTTGATTTGTTTATGTTCAACGAGTCTGCACCAGGTATGCCTTACTGGCTTCCTCGTGGATGGGAAATGTACAAGACTTTGATGCGCTATTCCCGTGGCATTCAAAGAGAACATGGCTATACCGAAATCTCATGTCCTCTGATTAATAACAAAAAGCTCTGGCTTGTCAGTGGCCACTGGGCTCATTATCTCAACAACATGTTTATCGTTCCTGGCATCGAAGGCTTTGTAAAGGCAGATGCCACTTTTGGAGATATTGCACAGCAGGCAGATGACTTAACAAGCTCTACCGAAGCTACCATTGAAGAAGGCAGCCCACTGTACAACCGTGAAAACATCGATACCATGGCAGCAAAACCAATGAACTGCCCAAATGCTATGATGGTATTTAAGAGAACAACTCATTCTTACAAGGATCTTCCTATTCGTTATAGCGAATATGACGTTCTCCATCGAAAAGAAAAATCTGGCCAAATGAATGGATTATTTAGAGTTCAGGAATTCCGTCAGGACGACGATCATACTTTCGTAATGGAATCTCAGATCAAGGATGAAATCGCTGATATCATCGCTATTGCAGATGAAATCTATAGCACCTTTGGTGTTACTTACCGCGCTGAATTGTCTACTCGTCCAGAAGACTTTATGGGAGATATTGAAGTCTGGGACCGTGCAGAAGCCAGCCTAAAAGAGATCCTTGATGAGAAATATGGAGAAGATGGATATGAAATCAACGAAGGAGATGGCGCTTTCTATGGCCCTAAGATTGACCTTCAGATCAAGGATGCGCTAGGAAGAGAATGGCAATGTGGAACCATCCAGCTTGACTTTCAGCTTCCACACAACTTTGGACTGACCTATACCAACCAGGAAGGCAATCCACAGATGCCAGTTGTTATCCACCGAGCACTCTATGGCTCTTTGGAAAGATTCATTGGTATCATCATTGAGAACTTCAAGGGTGCCATGCCATTCTGGCTCAATCCATACCAGGTAGGTATTGTTCCTATTATGGAATCTCACAATGCTTATGCCAAGGAAGTAGAAGAAATCCTGACAAATGCAGGAATTCGTGTAGAAGCAGACTATACAGACAAGAATATGCGTCCAAAAATCAAGAAGTTCAAGAACTACAAAGATCCATATATCTTGGTTCTTGGGGACCACGAAGCCGAAGAAAGAACGGTCTCTATTAATGTCAGAGGTTCTAACAAGCAGATTCAAAATGTTCCATTGGACCAATTTGTTGCTCTGTGCAAGAAATTAAATGAAGAACATACCTTAGAGCTACCTCAAACCGAGGAAGAATTCAAATAAAAGGTTCCTTACAACGAAAAAGCTGGAAAGAAGTGATGGTAACCGTCACCTCTTCCCAGCTTATTTTATTTCTGCTCTTGATTGCCAAGCTAAAATCATGTTATAGGACAAAGCTCCAGATTCCTAGCAATACCAAGGTGGCAAGAATCGGAATCACTACACATACCACAAAAATATCCTTATAAGAATCCTTGTGTGTACAATGTGACACCGCCAAAAGAGTAATGATGGCGCCATTGTGTGGTAATTTATCCAGGGAACTAGCCGCAATGGCAGCAACTCTGTGTAAGAGCTCTGGGCTAAGTCCCATCTGCTGAGCCATGGTCAGATAATTATCTGCAAAAGCAGAAAGTGCAATGGAGAGTCCTCCTGAAGCAGATCCTGTAGAGCCTGCTAGAACCCCCGTTGCCAAGGCTTCGGATAGCAATAGGTGAATAGGACTTGAACTATTTCCAATCAACAGAGCCGTCAGCAAGGCAAAGCCTGGTACGATCTTAATCACACTACCAAATCCTACTGCACAGGCGGTATTCATCATGGCGGTAATCGAACCTTGAGCGCCTAAAGTCAAGGCCTTAGGAAGCTCTTTGATCTTGGACAAATTCATGGCAAAGCATACCAGGATTCCTAGAATCAAAGACAAGACGATATGAAAATCAAATACATTCAAAGTAACAAATACAACCACCAAAGGAAGGAGTCCTGATAGGAAGTGCCAAGACGGCAGATTCTCATCTTCCTTTTCTATGGACATCTTGGGATCTGCTTCAAAGACAACTCCCTGACTTTGAGACTTTTTCACTCGCCAGTTCAAATAAAGATAGCCCGGAATGGCAATGAGAAGCGTTGCCACAATCCCCATTCCCGGGGCTGCTAGAGCATTTGTGCCATAATATTCCATAGGAATCAGATTCTGGATCTGAGGGGTTCCTGGAATACTTGAAATCGTCATGCCCATGGCCCCGAAGGCAATGACCGCCGGAAGCATTTTCCTAGAAATATTGGCTGCCTTATAAATCTCATAGCCCATAGGATACATGATAAAAACCACTACGAACATAGAGATTCCGCCATAGGTCAAAAGCATACAAGGGATTAAGACAGCAAGTACTGCTAGCCGATTGCCTACAAGCTTTACAATGACCTTTGCCAAGGACCTTGCCGCTCCGGTCAGATCCATGACCTTTCCATAAATGGCCCCCAAAAGAAAGGTTGGAAACCAGGAGATAAAGTACTCTCCTGCCCCTTGCATATAGTCCGTGGTATAGGCACTAAGCAAGGTTCTCCCCTCTCCTAATCCTGCCTGATAGGAGAACAAGACC